>CBEULQ010000634.1:0-2444 GCA_965543975.1 uncultured Desulfocucumis sp.
CCCCCCATCACATTGCTGTCAGCCCTGAAAGACCGGTCCCTGCGGTTTAAATGGCTGGAATGGCTGAAGGGTTCCCGGAAAAAAACTGAAAACATTTACCTGTATTCACCGCCAGTGGTGCTTCCCTTCGGCAATGTTTACCGTTGGGTCAACCGCTTGAACCAGCGGTGGCTTTTGCTTTTTGTGAAGAAAATTGCCAGACGGCTGGGAATGAATAATCCAACAGTATGGACCTACCTGCCCAACAGCCTTCCTCTGGCGGAGGGTCTGAACCCCAGGATGCTGATATACGATTGCGTGGATGAACATTCGGAATATACCGGGCTTATCAACAAGGATACCATGTTGGAGATGGAGCGGGGTTTGTTGGAAAGCTGCGACCTGGTGTTCGTTACGGCTCCGGGATTATATGAGAGTAAAAAGGCGCACGCCCGGAATATTCACCTTTTACCCAACGCTGCGGATGTGGAGCATTTTGCCCGGGCAGCGCTGCCGGAAACCCCGGTGCCGGATGAAATTCGCAATTTACCCAGGCCGGTACTGGGTTTTGTGGGGGTCATACACGACTGGATTGACCAGGACTTGATCGCCTACCTGGCACAGAAACGGCCGGAGTGGTCGGTGGCCATGATCGGGCCGGTGGGGGCCGGTATCAGCGTGGACCGGCTGAAAGTATTGTCCAATGTGCATTTCTTCGGCAGAAAGACCAAGGAGGAACTGCCGGGATACATCAAGGGATTTGACGTCTGTCTTAACCCATTCCGTAAAAATGAACTTACCGAGAGGGTCAGTCCGTTAAAATTTTACGAGTATCTGGCTTCCGGAAAGCCGGTGGTAAGCGTGGAAATGCCGGGGGTAATGGAATTCTCGGACGTCATTGAAATAGCATCGGATTATGACGGCTTTTATCATGGCGTGGAGCGGGCTATTGCCGGGGAAAATGAGGAAAGAAAAAAACTTCGTCTGAGGGCGGCTGCCCGGAACTCCTGGGAAAGCCGGGTGGAGTTTATGATGAATAAGATACTGGAAGTTATGGAGCAGAAATCATAGCAGGGGAGGTACTATTTAATGAGCCAGGAAAATATCAGGGTTGCCGTATTCGGGCTGGGGTTTGTGGGGCTGCCGCTGGCCCTTAGTTTTGCCATGAGGGGCTGTGCCGTATGCGGTGTTGATGTGAATGAGGAACTTGTGGCGGAGATAAACTCCGGGGTGACGTATCACCACGAAAGCTACCGGGGCGAGGGAATCAGGGAAATACTGCGCCGGGAACTGGACGCCGGAAGATTCAGGGCAACCAGCCGGCCGGAGGAGGCTATGGCTTCCTGTGACAATATAATCATCACCGTGGGCCTGCCGGTAAGCGACGGCATCCCCTATTACGGTCATCTGGAGGATTGTGTCCGGGCTGTAGCCGCCGGGCTGAAGAAGGGCGATCTGGTGGTGGTCAGGGGGACCATGGTTCCGGGAATGACCCGGGCGCTGGCGCTGCCCCTGCTGGAGGAAAGCGGTCTGAAAGCTGGTGTGGATTTCCACCTGGCCTATTCGTCAGAGAGGATTGCCGAGGGCAAGGCCTTTGAGGAGTTTGAGAACATGCCCGGCCTGGTGGGCGGTTACGATGAGAAAGCCGCGCTGCGGGCCAGGGAACTGCTGTCGGTGGTCACTAAAGCGGATTTGACATTGGCATCTTCCTTCGAGGTGGTGGAGACCGCCAAGGTGGTGGAGAATGTCTCCCGGGACGTCAATATTGCACTGGTCAACGAGTTGGCCAGATTTTGCAAGGCTATGGGAATTGATGTGTTTGAGGTCATAGCCCTGGCCAACACGCATAAAAGGGTCAGCCTGCTTGCGCCGGGACCCGGGGTGGGCGGCTACTGCATCCCCAACGCCCTGCATTACCTTACTCCAAAAGCCGGGGAACTGGGTGTGGAACTGCCGCTGATGAAAACGGCCAGGCAGGTGAATGAAGAAATGCCGGCTCATGTAATATCCCTGGTGATGAAGAATTTGCAGGTGCCTCCTTCCACGGCCAGGGTGGCGGTGCTGGGCATAGCCATGAAGGATTATTCCAGCGACGACCGCTGCAGCCCCGCTCACCGGATAATTAATCTACTGGAAAGGGCCGGTTTGGAGGTCCGGGCCTTTGACCCGGCTGTGCCGACCAGGTATCATTTCAGCGTGGACAGCATGGAAAAGGCTCTTGAAGGCGCACACGGGGCGCTTATATTAGCCCGCCAGGAAGGTATCGACCTGTCCGACCTGGAACGTTTTGCCGGAATGATCAATGGCGGGGGCATGCCCTTTATTATAGACGCCAAAAATATTCTTAAGGGCAGAAAAATTCCGCCGGGACTGCTGGTGGAGGGACTGTAAACAAAAACGGAAGGGACTAAGACAAGGGGACGGTTCTTAAAGGGGACAATCGGAAGTTTTGCACGAAAAAAGGC
>CBEULQ010000635.1:0-2437 GCA_965543975.1 uncultured Desulfocucumis sp.
GTTAATAATACCTTTTAAGCCGAACAGAACAACCGGTTTTTAGGAGCAGAGGTGGTAAACTTTGAGCAAAACCCTGGTAATAGTGGAATCCCCGGCCAAGGCAAAAAGCATAAGTAAATTTCTGGGAAGCAAGTACAGAGTCCTGGCTTCTATGGGTCATGTCAGGGATTTGCCCAAAAGTCAGCTGGGCGTTGACGTGGAGCATGGCTATCAACCAAAATACATTACCATCAGGGGTAAAGGAGACACCATAAAGGAATTGAAATCCGCTGTTAAAAAGGCGGATAAAGTTTTACTGGCGTCCGACCCCGACCGGGAAGGTGAGGCCATTGCCTGGCATTTGCTCAAATTGCTTGATATAGATGAAAGTGAGCCCTGCAGGATTGAGTTTAATGAAATCACCAAACAGTCCATACAAAATGCTGTAAAAGAACCAAGACCCATTGATGAAAAACGGGTTGACGCCCAACAGGCCAGGCGCATTCTGGACCGGCTGGTGGGATATAAACTCAGCCCACTGCTCTGGCGCAAGGTTAAAAAAGGCCTCAGCGCAGGCCGGGTCCAGTCGGTGGCAGTACGGCTGATATGTGACCGGGAAGAGGAAATCAATTCCTTTATTCCCGAGGAATACTGGTCACTAACCGCCAATTTGGCCAAAGAGGGACAAAACCCATTTGAGGCAAAACTGCACCGAATAGGTGGAAACAAGGCGGAAGTCCCCAACCAGGAAAAGATGGACAGCATTATGGCTGATTTAAAGGGGGCTTCCTACAGGGTTGGTAAAATAACCCGGCGGGAAAAGAACCGTCAGCCGTCCCCGCCTTTTATTACCAGCAGCCTGCAGCAGGAAGCTTACCGCAAATTAAATTTTACCGCCAGGAAAACAATGATGGTGGCTCAGCAGTTGTACGAGGGCATTGAACTGGGAAAGGAAGGCCCCTCGGGCCTTGTAACATATATACGCACCGATTCCGTCAGGGTGTCGGAAATAGCCATTACCGAAGTAAGGGATTATATCGAGGGTAAATTCGGTAAGCGCTATGTGCCGGGCACACCCAGGCGGCTGACGGCCAAAGGAAAGGCCCAGGATGCCCACGAGGCCATCAGGCCTACCTCTGTTTCAAGGGAACCAGATGCCATCAAGGGTTTTTTGACGTCGGACCAGTACAAATTATACAAACTGATCTGGTCAAGGTTCGTAGCCAGCCAGATGAGTCCTGCCGTAATAGATACCACCAGTGTGGATATACTGGCAAAGGATTATACTTTTAGAGCCACGGGCTCCATTGTAAAATTCAACGGCTTCATGCAGGTATATATTGAATCCAGGGACGATGGTGAAAAGGAAAAAGACAATATTTTACCTGAGCTTATTGAGGGCGATCTTCTGGAAGTCAGAAAACTGACGCCAAAACAGCACTTTACCCAGCCGCCCCCCCGTTACACCGATGCTACTCTGGTGAAGGCGCTGGAGGAAAAGGCCATAGGAAGGCCCAGCACCTATGCACCCATTGTGGAAACAATACTAAAGCGAGGTTATGTGGTTAGGGAGAGTAAACAGTTTTATCCCACAGAACTGGGAATGATCGTTGTCAATCTGCTAAAAGATCATTTCCGGGACATAATTGACGTGGAATTTACGGCGGAAATGGAAGAAAAGCTGGATGACGTCGAGGATGGAGAGCAGGACTGGGTAAGGCTTCTGGATGATTTCTACCGCCCATTTAATACGACTCTGAGTAAGGCCGAGGAAGAAATCGGCAGAGTGGACATAGCTGACGAGGTTACCGAAGAAATATGCGAGCAGTGCGGCCGTAACATGGTTATAAAAATGGGTCGTTACGGGAAATTCCTTGCTTGCCCCGGTTTTCCGGAATGCAGGAACACCAAGCCCCTGCTGGAACCAACCGGCGTAAACTGCCCCCGCTGCAGCGGTGAACTGGTGCTGCGCCGGAGCAAAAAAGGACGCGCTTTTTACGGCTGCAGCAATTACCCGGAATGTGATTTCGTAGTATGGGACCGCCCCAGCAACGAAAGGTGCCCGCAGTGCGGCGGCATTACCGTGGTTAAAAAGGTACGCGGCAAGGAAGAACACAAGTGCGTGGACGTAAATTGTCCCGCCGGCAAGAAAACCCGTGCGGCCGGCGCCATTGCTGCAGCAGCGGCCCCAAAAAGCGATAACCAGGATAAAGAGCAAGTTAAGAAGAAAAAACGCACAGGTAAGATTGCGGGTTCAAAGGTTGACAAATCCTCCAAATCCGCTAATGGAACTGCTAATGCCGCTAAGGCGAAAAAAAAGGTTAAAACAAAGGTTGCTTTGTGAAAATTGAAGGGGGGTTTTGGTCCGCGCCTGGATGGGGTTTAGGGACCGGAACTATTGGAGTATATAACTATTGTGGGGGCGGGGCTGGCTGGTTCGGAAACTGCCTGGCAGCTG
>CBEULQ010000636.1:0-2436 GCA_965543975.1 uncultured Desulfocucumis sp.
CTCCAATAATAATTCTACCTTTTAAATATGTACCGGTGGTAAGTATAACTACAGGTGCGTAGAAAACAGCTCCGGTGCTTCCCATCACACCTGTCACCCTGTTGTTTTTAACCACTATTCTTTCCACCAGAACCTGTTTGACATCTAAATTAGGCTGGTTTTCCAGTATACTCCTCATATTCATCTGGTATATAACCTTGTCGGCCTGTGCCCTTAAAGCATGCACTGCAGGTCCTTTGCCTGTATTGAGCATACGCATCTGCACCGCAGACCTGTCGGTATTTAAGCCTATTTCCCCGCCCAAAGCGTCTATTTCCCTCACCAGTTGCCCCTTTGCCGGGCCTCCCACGGAGGGATTACAGGGCATTAATGCTATATTTCCCAGATTTAAAGATACCACCAGGGTTTTACAACCCATCCTGGCGGCGGCCAGAGCTGCCTCGCAACCAGCGTGTCCTGCCCCCACCACAATAACATCATAATTTCCGGCACTGTATTCCATGGTAGACCTCACTTTCCAATGCAAAAATCCGTGAAAATCCTATCCAACAAATCCTCCGTTACAGTGCTTCCGGTAATTTCCCCCAGCGATTCCCAAGCGGATCTTAGTTCAACCGATAATAAATCCGGCGGCAAATCGTTCCTTAAGGAAACAACAAAGTCCTCCATGTGTTTTTTTGCATTTTTTATTGAAGTCTGATGTCTTACATTACTCACCGTGACAGTCTCCGGTATGTTCATTCCACCGTCCAGGGCCACTTCCTCTATTTTATCCTCCAGTATTTTTAAACCTTCCCCTGTATGGGCAGATAATTTTACAACAGGAAGGCCACAGTAATCCACCGATTTATTTTTCTTTAAATAAATTTTATTCACTATTATAATTATCTTTTTATCCTTAAATCTTTCTATAACCTCATAGTCCTCCCCTGTCATACCGGTAATAACATCTACTACCAGCAAAACCAGATCCGCTTCCTCAAGTCTTTCCCTGGTTTTTTCTACGCCTATTTTTTCCACAACGTCTTCCGTCTCCCTGATTCCTGCCGTGTCCATAAGTCTTAATGGTATACCGCGAATATTCAGCATTTCCTCGATTATATCCCTGGTGGTTCCCGGAACTTCAGTCACTATGGCCCTTTTCTCCCTAAGCAGGGCGTTCAATAGTGAGGATTTGCCCACATTGGGACGCCCAGCTATAACGGTGCGAATACCCTCCCGGTAAATTTTGCCCGTATCGGCACTGTTAATCAATTCCTCCAATTGTCCCATAACGGATTCCGCTGTTGTCATCATCTCAATTTTTGTTTTTTCCTCAACCTCGTCCTCCGGAAAGTCAATGGCTGCTTCCAATCCCGCCAGCATTCCAAGCATCTGATCCTGTATATTACTGACTTTATCGGAAAGCTGTCCCCTAAGCTGATTCATAGCTACCCTGAGAGACGAGTCTGTTTTTGCCCTGATTATGTCTATCACCGATTCTGCCTGGGTTAAATCAAGCCTGCCGTTTAAAAAAGCTCTTTTTGTAAACTCCCCGGGGTGCGCCTGCCTGGCGCCGGCATCAATTACAGTCTTTAAAACTTCCCTAAGCGGCACCATACCACCATGGCAATTTATCTCTACTACGTCCTCCCTGGTATAAGTGTGAGGCGCCTTCATCACAGAAAGCAATACCTCATCTATAACCCTTCGGCTTTCCGGATGCACTATTTGTCCGTAATACATTCTGTGGCTGCCCTTATACCAGTCCATTCCCCTAGGGCTTAAAAATATTTTTTCTGCAATTTCTATGGCGTCTTCTCCACTGATTCTTACAATTCCTATTCCCCCTTCACCCAGGGGAGTAGAAATAGCGGCGATAGTATCATAAAGCATTAACAGCACCCCATATGATTAGCATTCATTTTTAATGTTAATTTTCATAACTATTACCTTTAAAAAAACCCAGCCGGCTTTTCATCCGCTGGGTTTATTTTCTCAATATTTTTTTGGTGCTATGATTATTTTCCGATAAGGTTCTTCTCCTTCACTGAAGGTAGCTATATCATCCCTGCCCTGCAGTGCGGTGTGAATAATTCTTCTTTCCAGCGAATTCATCGGTTCCAGAACCACGTTCCTGCCCCTCTGCCTTGCTTTGTCCGCCAGCTTCATGGCAAGCTTTTGCAGTGTTTCTTCCCTTCTTTTGCGGTAGCCCTCGACATCCAGAAAAATCTTTTTTCTTTGTTCCTGATTTTTGTTTACTGAAAGACTTACCAGGTATTGCAGGGCATCCAGTGTTTCTCCTCTTCTGCCTATTAATACTCCCAAATCAGAACCCTCAAGGTTTATATGTACATTTCCTTCTTCTTCCTGAATATTTACATCGGCTTCAACACTCATTGCTTTTAAAACATCGTCCAAAAGATCCTTTGCCCTAAGTCCGGTGGTATTTTTTAT
>CBEULQ010000637.1:0-2434 GCA_965543975.1 uncultured Desulfocucumis sp.
GCATACGAGATAGTAAGCCGTGACTGGAGTTCAGACGTGTGCCTTCCGATCTAGTAACCCCGCAAAGGTCGGCGACAACTTCAAGTTTACCGGTTTTATCAGCAAGTTGTTTCGCGAAGGTGTGACGGCATTTATGCGGGGTTACTTCAATCCCGGTTCTTTCGTTAAGAACTTGGAATAAATGTTGAACCCCTCGGTCGGTCATGCGGTCAGCGCGTTGGGTCGTAAAAAGGTAATCGGTTGAACTGAAGTCTTTCCGGGATTTTAGCCATGATTGAACAGCCTTAACCGTCGCCTTACCAATTGGAACCATACGAAACCTCTTATCCTTAACGGTTTGTTCAACCTCATGGCGGTCAATGAGCATACCCAAAAGTTTGTAAATAAGCTCAATCTGCTTGACGTTACCCTTTTTCGCCGCTTTAAGGTTGGCGCTAAATACGGCGGGAAGTTCCCCGCGAATATTCTCCAACGCCTTATTCACAATTGCGTGAAATTCGGGCTTCTGCCGCCAGCGATGAAGTTGTCGTTGACTTACGCCAACCTTTTCCGCCGCTTGAGGGAAATTAACCGTCTGGCATATATCCGTACAAATCGCAAAGTAGTAATTGGTTGACTGTTTCAAAGAAACGCTCAATTTTTCCTCGCCCCCTTGGTTGTCCCGGGATTGAAAATACTAACTGCATCTTAATGTCTGCGCTAACCTGTTCTAAGTGATTTAAAGTAAAATCCTTGCCATTGTCAGTATAAAAGATATCAGGAATACCATGGATATGCCAATGTGGTTCGGTTTTACGCCAAATAGCTTGTCGTAAAGTTAATGCTGTACGAAGGATAGATGGAGCATCAAACCCCAGATAATAACCAGCAACGGACCGGCTGTAATCATCTAATATTATGGTTAACCAGGGACGATTTGGTTGTCCTTGTTCATCGATAACCCATATATCCAATAATGAGTGATCTGCTTGCCATACCTCATTGGGGCGGGTAGTTTCTCTCCGAAAAATCAAGAACCGATTTTGAAAAGCCTTGTCCCCTTCAATGGCAAGAGTTTTTAAGCCCGGGTCCATCCCTGTTAATAATGTAACATAATATAAATAAAAAGTTATAAAGAAGATCCACTATACGGATATTCTTTTTGTTAACACATTTTTGAAAAGAGATTTCTCATTATAGAATACCCAAACGCTAATAGAACAATCCCCAATAGGGACGCAAGCATAAAAAAGCCAACTTCATAACCGTAAACATTTGCTAGGATTCCAACAACCGGTGGTCCTGCCATTTGTCCGATATCCATTAGTGTACTAAGCATTCCTAAAGAAGCTCCCATCTGTTCATTTCTTACAATGTCTGTAGCCATGGGTCTTGTACTAGAGGTAATCAAGGTAAAACCAATTCCAAACCCGATATTTAGTAGCCCTATAACGTACACATTATGCCAGAAAGAAATACCTCCGATAGATACTGCACATACCATTAAACCTGAGAGGATAATGGGTATCCTTCCAATCCTGTCAGATAATTTTCCGAAAACCGGTTTAAAAATAATTACGCCTGCCAGTTGCAAACCCATGACAATCCCAATTAGCCATACTGCAAACCCTTGGTTCCTGGCATAAAGAGGAAAAATTACTTCATAGGCTCCGTATGTGAAAAACACAGCGGCTTCCAGAATACCCACCAACAGCAATTCCCGGTTGCTCAAAAGGTAATAGAGGTTGCTTACAATGCTTTGTTTTTCCCTTGTCAGCTTTGCCGGTTCTGTAACATTTCCTTCCCGTACTGTCCTTCCCCAGAAACCAGCACCCAAAACCAGGGCAACAGTTCCGGCTACAACACAAACCCCAAAGACCCCGCTGAAACCCCAGGAAGCAAGCAGTAAGCCACCGGCAAAGGGTGCCAATGCTCTACCCACCATAGTAGTGGATGAGTAAAGGGAAAGCATCTCCCCTTTTTTCTTGCCGCTAACATAGACAATGGCAGCCATTGCAACTGGACTGAAAATGGCTGTGGCAAAACCGTGGTAGAAGCGAACTATAGCCAATTGAAAGGGGGTATGCACGAGCAAGTACAAGAGGGGGGCTGTAGCAAAGATAAGCAGGGATATGCAAAGAATCCGTTTCCATGCGTATCTATCGGATAGGTAACCAGCCAAATAACTCATAAAAATACCGGGAAGCGTGGAAGCTGCCGCAATCCACCCCACCTGGGCGTCACTAGCACCCAGGTGGGAAGCGTATAGCGGTAGAATCGGGGTTTTAGATAGCGTAGAGCTGAATATAGCTACCAATCCGCAGAGACTGAAAGCCCAAATATAATTTAAATTATCCTGCTTAAAACCCATCATTATTTGCCAGCCATCCATTGATGGATATTCCGGTGTAGATTGATATAACGGTGAGTTGTTATTTCATATTTCCCTAAATTA
>CBEULQ010000638.1:0-2430 GCA_965543975.1 uncultured Desulfocucumis sp.
GGCATACGCGATAGTAAGCCGTGACTGGAGTTCAGACGTGTGCTCTTCGATCTAGTAACCGGCATTAATTCCCCACTTTAGAAGTGGAGTCTTCTGCCGGGAGATGATAAAATATTTAAGGCATAAGCTAGATCAGTCATTAAGGAGAAGCAAATGAGTGTATTGACAGTAGAAAATGTAACCCATGGATTTGGTGCCAGGGCTATTTTGGAAGATGCTTCCTTCCGTCTGTTAAAGGGAGAACATGTTGGGCTAGTGGGGGCCAATGGCGAAGGGAAATCCAGCTTCTTAAATATTATTACCGGAGAACTGATTCCTGATAAAGGAAAAGTAGAATGGTCAAACCGTGTTACAGTAGGTTACCTTGATCAACAAACTGTTTTAACCAAGGGAAAGACCATTCGGGAAGTGTTAAGAGAAGCCTTTAAAGGCATGTATGATTTGGAAGCGGAAATGTTTCAAATTTACGAAAAGATGGCTGAGGCATCCGAAGATGAAGTCAGCAGGATGATGGACGACGTGGGGGAAATCCAGAACATATTAGAAAGTAACGGCTTTTATACCATCGAAGCTAAAATTGAAGGAATTGCCAATGGCCTGGGATTGGCTGACATTGGCTTGGACAAGGATGTAGCTGATTTAAGTGGGGGGCAAAGAACCAAGGTGTTGTTGACTAAGCTGCTGCTCCAGAATCCAACCATTTTAATTTTAGATGAGCCTACCAATTATTTGGATTTTGAACATATTGAATGGCTAAAAAAATATCTAATTAATTATGAAAATGCTTTTATTCTTGTATCCCACGATGTAAATTTTATGAATGACGTGATTAACGTTATATATCATGTGGAAAATACTATTTTGACCAGATACACCGGGAATTACGAACAGTTTCTGCAATTGCATGAATTAAAAAAGCGCCAGGACTTAAAGGCCTATGAGAAGCAACAGAAGGAAGTTGAAAGACTCGAAGACTTCATTGCCCGTAATAAGGCCAGGATTTCCACCACAGGCCGCGCCAAAAGCCGCCAGAAGCAGTTGGATAAAATGGAGCTGCTGGAAAAGCCCAGGGAAAAAATCAAACCAATTTTTAAATTTACCGAAGCCAGAACACCCTCCAAAATTATTTTTGAGGCTGAAAATTTGGTTCTGGGTTATGATGAACCCTTAACCAGGCCTTTGAGCGTTATTTTAGAAAGAAATCAGAAGGTAGCAATCCGGGGAGTTAACGGTCTGGGCAAATCCACCCTGTTGAAAACTCTGTTAGGTCTTATCAAACCTTTTTCCGGGTCAGTAATGTTAGGGGAGAATATCTATTCTGGTTATTTTGAGCAGGAAAGCACCCGGGATAACAGTAACACGGCAATGGAAGAGATTTGGTGCGAATTCCCGGGTCTTAGCAATTACGAGGTTCGCCAGGCTTTAGCAAAATGCGGCTTGACAAATGATCATATTACCAGTCAAATGATGGTTTTAAGTGGTGGAGAAAACGCCAAAGTCAGACTCTGCAAGCTAATATTAAAAGAAGTCAATTGGCTTGCCCTTGATGAGCCAACCAACCACCTTGATGTGGATGCCAAAGAGGAATTAAAAAGAGCACTAAAAGAATTTAAGGGGACAGTTGTTTTAGTGTCCCACGAACCGGAATTCTATGAGGACTGGGTAACTGACATATGGAATGTTGAAGAGTGGACAACGAAGATTGTTTAGGTGACGGGTAACAAAGTAATTTGATAAAAGCGTTTGAATGCAGCTATTAATTGATGTATATTAAAAATAGTAACTCAGGTATCCGGTGCAGGATACCTGAGTTATTTTTTATTTATCGGAGAATTTTTCCCTGATGATATGCTTTTGTATTTTGCCGGTAACATTCCGGGGAATTACATCGGTAAACTGAATTAATCTCGGCACCTTGTAGTCAGCCAGCCGTTCTTTACAGAAGTTGCGGATATCATCGGGCCGGAGTTCCTGGCCGGGAGCGGGGACTATTAGTGCCATGACTGTTTCACCCCAGTCGGGATGAGGCACTCCAGCCACGGCGGCGTCCGCCACACCGGGGCAGAAAGAGAGAACGTCCTCTACTTCCTTGGGATAAACATTTACCCCGCCGGTTATGATCATGTCCTTCTTGCGGTCTTTTATCCAAATGTAACCGTCCGCGTCTCTTTCCGCCAGGTCGCCTGTATAAATCCAGCCGTCAATAAGTGTTCCGGCGGTTTCCCCGGGCTTTTTGTAATAGCCCGGCATTCCGGTGGGAGTTTTTATTATTATTTCACCTATTTCACCGGGAACTACGTCACCGCCCCTGTCATTCACCACCCTGACCTGTGACAACACGGTGCCGCGGCAGCCGATGCTTCCTGCAAAACGGGGATGCTCATGGGGGTGCAGGAGATCGGAGAGCACACGTCTGAACTCCAGTCACGG
>CBEULQ010000639.1:0-2426 GCA_965543975.1 uncultured Desulfocucumis sp.
ACCCCCCTACCATCCCCACCAGGGCCAGGAGGTAAATACCGTATGCCCACCAGGTTTTCCATGGCGGCGGCGCTATATTAATATTCAATACAATTTCTTCTTCATTCCAAACCCCGTCGCTGTTGGTGGCCCTGATTCGTAAAACGTACCGGCCGCCTTCCAGGTTGGTATAACTGGCGTAACGCCTGGTGCCGGAAAAAACCCAGTCTTTGTCGAAGCCCTCCAGCTTGTAAGCATACTGGATTTTATCCGGGTTGGAAAAATCCAGGGCCGAAAACTCGAAGGAAATAAAATTATCCTTGTGTGAAAGGTTTATTTCCCGGAGTTTCATCAGGGGCTTGTCCAGCCTCAGCTCTTTGTCAAAAACCTTTAAACTGGTAAGTACGATGTGCGGGATATATGAACTGTCTCTAATCTTCGAAGGGTAAAAACTGTTTAACCCGTTTATACCGCCGAAAAACATTTCGCCGTTACTGCTCCTTAAAAAGGCCCATGCGTCAAACTCGTTGCTTTGCAACCCGTCGCTGACGTCATAATTTTTAAAGTGGCCGGTCCGGGGGTCAAACCTGGAGATTCCCTTGTTTGTGCTGAGCCAGAGATAACCCACTTTATCCTCCAGAATACCGTAAACACTGTTATTGGGTAATCCGTCCTTTTCCGTGTAAACGGTAAACGTATCCTTATCCCTGTGGAATTTATTTAAACCGCCGGTGCTTCCCACCCACAGCGTTCCTTTTGAATCCTCGTAAATGGACCAGACATAGTTTTCACTTAAACTATTGGTGCTGTACCCATTTCGCTTATATGTGAAAAACTTGTCCTCTTCCCTGTTATACCGGCTCAATCCGCCCCCCCTGGTGCCAATCCAAAGGATACCTTTCCGGTCTTCAAAAATATATGTAATCAGGTCGTAACCAAGGCTGTTGGAGTCCAGGGGATCATACCGGTAACGGGTTATTGCACCATTCTTTTTATTCAGTTTGAACAGGCCGTCATGCTCGGTTCCAATCCAGATAAGACCCCAGCGGTCCTGGTATATTTGCCATATGCCCTTGCCGCTCAATTCCTGCAAAATGGCGGCGTTGTTTTGATACTTTCTACACTTTCCGGTTTTACGGTCAAAAAGAAACAATCCCCCCTGGGTACCAAGCCAGAATTCCCCATCTCCGTCCTCCAGGAATACCCTTACATCGTTTTCACTGCTTTCCGGCCTTTCATTATTAACCAGATAACGGGTGAACAAACCCCTTGACCGGTCAAATTTGGTAAAACCGGTCAAGGAACCAATCCAGATCATGCCGGCTTTATCTTCATATATATGCCAGACGCTGGGGTCCTTTAAGCTGTTCGGGTTACCGGGGTCGTGCCGGTAATGCTTGAATTTCACAGTCATGACCTTGTTAATGCCGGCCCCTTCCGAGCCGAACCAGAGGATACCCTGCCTGTCGGCATAAATAGATATTATAAAATTGTTGCTTAAACTGGTATGATCATCGGGAGTGTGATTATAGCGCACAAAGGAACCGCTGCTTTGATCAAAAAAATTTAAGCCGCCGCCGTAAGTTCCCAGCCAGAACCCGCCGGAGGGGTCCGGATACATGGCGCAAATGAGGTTGCTGCTCAAACTTTTAACATTGGATGAGTCGTTTTGAAAAGAAGTAAAGGTACCCTCTTTTTTATCGTATTTGTTTAAGCCTCCGCCGTATGTGCCGATCCACAATATTCCCCGCTCATCTTCATATATGCACCTGACATCGTTGTGGCTTAAACTGCCTGCCTTGCCCGGCTTGTTCTGATAACGGACAAATGTGCCCTTCTCCCGGTCCATTTTATTAAGGCCGTTAGCCGTTCCAACCAATAAATCTCCATCGCTGTCTTCATAAATTGCATTTATTTGATTTTCGCTCAAACTATGCGGTGAATGCGGATCGTGCTGGTAACGGGTAAACTTGCCCGTTTCCCGGTCAAACCTGTTCAGGCCCCCCTTTTCTGTTCCCACCCATAAAAAGCCCCTGCTGTCTTCGTAAATACATTTTACGAAATTATCACTAAGACTATCTTGCCGGCCGGGATCGTTTTTATAATGAACAAAATAACCGTCATGTCTGTCCAGCCGGTTAAGTCCGCCGTTCAGCGTGCCAATCCATATGTTGCCCGCCTTGTCTTCGTAAAGGGTCTGAATAAAGTTATCGGACAGGGAATTGGCGTCAAGGGGGTCATATTTATACACTTTAAAGCTGTACCCGTCATATTTGTTAAGCCCGTCCTGGGTGCCAAACCACATAAAACCATGCTTTGAGTCTTGTAAAATTGTGTTTACACTTGACTGGGACAACCCCTCCCCGAGGGAAATCCGCTCCACCTTGAGATCACCACCAGCGGCAAAAAGGGGCACCGGGGTGATTAAAAAAACAAAGATGGCAACA
>CBEULQ010000640.1:0-2424 GCA_965543975.1 uncultured Desulfocucumis sp.
ATTCATCTCTAAAATGTATTTATTAATCATAAATAATACCTCATTTTGTTTATCCTATTTAAGAATTTGATTGATGTGGAGGACACCGCAAAAACGGCGTCCTCCACATTTCAATTAATAAGTGGTGATTCTATTACTTCCACTTAGCAAGATACTCATCAATTTTATCAGGTGTAACAAGTTCGTAAGGAATCCAAATTTCCTTTTCGATCTGTTCACCCTTGGCAGCTTTCAGAGCTACTTCCACAGATCCTGCGCCCTGTCCTTTAGCATTCTGGAAGACTGTAACATCAAGGCTTCCATCCTTCATATATTCCAATGCATCGGGAGTGGCGTCAATGCCGGCAACAAGCACCTTATCCAACATATTGGCATCTTTTAAAGCCATGATGGCGCCGATAGCCATCTCATCGTTATTTGAAACAACTGCATCAAACTTTATACCGCTTTGAATCCAGTTTTCAGTAATTGACATAGCCTTGGCCCTATCCCAGCTGCCGGTCTGTTCTGCTACAACCTTGATTTCAGGATATTTTTCCTTAATAACTTGTTTATTACCCAAAGTTCTGTTAGCTGCAGCTTCATGACCGTCAGCGCCTCTTAAGATGACAATATTGCCTTTTCCGCCCATCTTATTGCCAATGTATTCCATCTCCATGAGGCCGGATTCAATTGATTTAGAACCAACGTACGCGGTGGCATCCTCCTGGTTTTTGAAGTAGCGGTTAACACTTATTAAAGGAATTCCCGCTTTCTTGCAAGCATTTGTGATAGGTTCAGTTGCATCGGTATTAACGGGAATGACGACAATAGCATCAACTCCCTGAGCTATGAAGCTTTCCACCTGTGAAAGCTGCTTTGCAGGATCATCCTTAGCGTCAACGAATACAACATCTGCTTCGTCGGATATCTCTTTTGCCTTCGCCTGGGCTGCATTCAGCATGTAGGATAGCCACTTATCGTCAAAGTTCGACAACGCCCATCCGATGACTACCTTCTTCTTAGAATCTGCTTTTGATTCAGACTTTGAAGTCTTTTGTCCGCATCCGGCTAACAGAGATAGAAGCATGGTTAAAACAAGTCCTAATGCAACGAGTTTGCTTGTTTTCATTATTTACTCCTCCTCGTATAAAATTAACTTGGCTCCAATTTGAGAGCCCAATTCTTTACATAGCCTTTCCGCGTAAAAGGAAAGAGTTTATACCATGGTTATAATTACTCCAGGATGCAGTTGACAAACTCCTGAACCTCCCGCATAACCGCAGCGGAATATTTTGTTAGTTGGTTACTCTAAAAGCTATACTTTCAGCATGTTTTCAAGCCTTGTTTTCTTTTCTTATGTACCCTCACCAAACAGAAAATCTGTGGAGACGGGTCTCCCTTCTGCCAATGACCTTTTGGCTGCCAGACCAATAAGAACTGGCTGTAGGCCGTCGTTACCTGTAACCAGCGTTTCTTTATCGTTTACTATACAGTCCACAAAAGACTTTATCTCTTCTATATAGGCTTCCCGGTATCTCTCCATGAAAAAATTCTGAAGCTTGTCAACCAAAAAGCCATCTTCAGTACTTAAAACCGCAGGGGTTAAAGGTTGATTGCCTACCATAACACATCCTTGAGAGCCCAAAATTTCTACTCTCTGGTCGTAACCATAGACGGATTGACGACTGTTATCAATCACTCCCATTGCGCCGTTGGCAAATTTTAGAGTAATAATCGCGGTATCAACATCTCCCGCTTCATCAATTGCTTTATCCACCATTGCCCCACCCACGGCATAAACCTCTGTTATTTCACTCCGAGCTAGATATCTGGCCATATCGAAGTCATGAATGGTCATATCCAAAAAGATACCGCCGGAAACCTTTATATAATCCAGGGGAGGAGGCGCAGGATCCCGGGAGGTTATTTTTATAACACGTATATCGCCAATCTTCCCTTGCCCGATTAACTTATATGCTTTCTTAAATCCCGGATCAAAACGGCGCTGGAAACCGATCTGAAACTTAACTCCCGCCCTTGCCACCTCCTGCAGAGCTTCTTTGATCTTGGTTAAGTCGAAGTCTATAGGTTTTTCACAGAAGATATGCTTACCGGCACAAGCAGCCTGGGTTATTAAAGCTGAATGGGTGTCTGTGGAAGAACAGATTAGAACAGCATCGATGGCTTGATCTTCCATAATATCCTTAGGATCACTTAATACGTGCTTTATACCCAGGTTATAAGCCCAGTCTTTTATCTTATCGCTATAAAGGTCAGCGATGGACAGGATTTCGGCATTCGGGACATTAAAGCGAATGTTCTCGGCATGGACCCTCCCAATACGGCCAGCGCCAATTAGACCTATTTTTATCTTTTCAGGCATACCATGCACCCCCTTTAATCAAAAATTGAACTTATCAGCTAAAATTTACAATTAATATT
>CBEULQ010000641.1:0-2418 GCA_965543975.1 uncultured Desulfocucumis sp.
CAGTTAATTCTATATTATTATATTAATGATTTTTTCAATAAAAATGGCCGGTAAAAACACCAGCCTCTTTCCTTTTCCTTTCTTTAAATTCTTATACACTAATGGAGTCCACAAAAACAATGAGTATGTGAGATACCGCCTGCCCCTTGCTGTAGCGGTTGACAAAAAAAGCTGGCTTTGCTCCCGAAAGGTGCCAAGCAGGATTTTATACTATAGCGGCTTTTTGGTGGGAATACCCGCTCTTCTGGGATATTCCCCAGTTGTGTGCCCAGTTTTATTAACAATAATTATATTTCTCAAATCCCCCAGCACCGGGAGATTAACTGTTTTCAAAATGTCAATCTCAGCTTTAAGCATTTTCAACGCACTGCTGGACTGTTTTATTTCCTCATTGGCGGCGGGTCCTTTCATGGCCATAAATGTTCCTCCGACTTTTAACAGGGGAATGCAGTATTCCAGCAACACATTAAGTGGAGCCACTGCCCGGCTTACCACAGTGTCAAAGCTTTCCCTGTATTCACCACTTCTCCCCATGTCTTCAGCTCTTATCTGCATTACCCTGGTTTTCTCCAGTTTCAGTTCCCGGATTACCTTGTCCATAAAGCTTACCTTTTTTTGTACCGAATCAGTAAGCACTATAAACATTCCAGAGCACATTATCTTTAAGGGTATACCTGGAAAACCCGCCCCGCTTCCCACGTCAGCCACACGTTTTTCTTCAAAATTATAAAACTTCATACAGTACAGCGAATCTATAAAATGTTTGATGGCTGCATGCTTTTGGTCCACAATGGAGGTAAGATTATATTTTTTATTTTCCTCCACCAGCAATTTGTAATATATATTAAATAAATTGATTTTTTCTTGGTCAAGTTCCATGCCTATTTCTTCAGCACCCTTTTTCAGGTACATAGTTAGTTCGAAGTACATGGTTAACCAACTCTCCTTATAAGGTCAGGGGACACACCTCTATGAATGCCTTACTTTTGTGTGAGGAATGTCCCCAACGTATGTCAGGGGACACACCTCTATTAAAGCCTGACTTTGGGGTGAGGAATATCCCCAACTTATGAATCCCCCAGCCTTTTTTTCTGCTCCAAATATATAAGCAGCACGGATATGTCCGCCGGACTCACACCGGATATTCTGGCCGCCTGCCCGATGGACTCCGGCCTAATTTTATCCAGTTTTTGTAACGCTTCTGTTGATATACCCCTCATATCCTTGTAGTTTGTATCCTGGGGTATTTTTTTATTTTCCAACCTCTCGAATTTCTCCACCATTGCCAATTGCTTTTTAATATACCCCTCATATTTTACCTCAATCTCTATAGCTTCTTTAACCTCCTCCGGCAGGGAAACATCATAGTCGGACAGCATATCCAGTAAATCGGAATAGTTAATTTCAGGGCGTCGCAACAAATTTATCATTAACGTGCTCTGCTGCAGAGGAGTAGACCCTTTTTTCGCCAGTATCTCCTTTACACTTTCAGTTACCATAACCGTAGTCCGCTTCAACCTTTCTATCTCATCTACAACCATTTTCTTTTTGCTGTCAAAAGCAGCATAACGCTTATCATCCACCAGACCTATGCCAAAACCCTTTTCGGTAAGTCTCATGTCGGCGTTGTCATGTCTCAAAAGAAGTCTGTACTCCGCCCTGGAAGTCATCAAGCGATACGGTTCGTTGGTTCCTTTAGTTACCAGATCGTCTATCAACACCCCTATATATGCCTCCGATCTGGACAAAACAAATGGCTCCCTGTTTTTAACGTACAATGCTGCGTTAATTCCCGCCATTATACCCTGTGCTGCGGCTTCCTCGTAGCCCGATGTACCGTTAATTTGCCCGGCTGAAAAAAGCCCCTCAATAATCTTTGACTCCAGCGACAGTTTAAGCTGTGTTGGGTCCAGCGCGTCATATTCTATGGCGTAGCCTGTTCTCATTATTTGCACATTTTCCAGCCCGGGCAAAGTTCTTAGCATGGCCATCTGAACATCCTCCGGAAGACTGGTGCTCATACCCTGAACATACATTTCGGTGGTATTTCTGCCCTCCGGTTCAACAAACACCTGATGACCGGGTCTTTCCGAAAATCTTACAACCTTGTCTTCTATGGATGGACAATAACGTGGACCGGTACCTTTAATAAATCCGCTGTAAAGTGGCGAACGATGAAGGTTCTCCCGAATAATACGGTGCGTATCCTCATTTGTATATGTAAGCCAGCATGATATCTGCTTTCTCTCATAAATATCAGTCATGTATGAAAAATTTAATAATCTTTCGTCCCCGGGCTGTTCCTCCATTTTTGAAAAATCTATGCTGCGCCTGTCTACCCTGGCCGGTGTACCTGTTTTAAACCTTAATAATTTTAAACCAAGCTCACTGAGATTTTCCGAAAGGATAGCTGAATTT
>CBEULQ010000642.1:0-2417 GCA_965543975.1 uncultured Desulfocucumis sp.
TTAGAAAATGGTATTATTATGTCCAATAATCTATTATATGCAAAAAGAGCATTGTAGTAAAGAGTAATTTTTAGGCAATCAGTGGATTGCCTTTTTATTTTCTTTTAAAGAAAATTGAAATCGGGGGTTCTCATGAAATCACTGGTATTGGCCGAAAAGCCGAGTGTAGCCCGGGAAATAGCCCGGGTTCTCAAATGTAATGTAAAAGGTAAAGGGTATATGGAAGGCTCAAGGTATGTGGTGACCTGGGCATTGGGGCATTTGGTAACCTTGGCGGAACCGGAGGAATACGATCCGAAATATAAAGAGTGGCGTTTAGAAGACCTTCCCATGGTTCCGGAACAAATGAAACTCAAGGTAATCCGTCAGACTTCCCACCAGTTTCAGATGGTCCGAAATTTAATGAAACGGACGGATATTGGAGAACTGGTTATTGCCACCGATGCCGGCCGGGAGGGCGAACTGGTGGCCCGCTGGATAATGAAGCTGGGCAACTGGAAAAAACCTTTTAAAAGGCTGTGGATTTCCTCCCAAACAGACGCGGCAATCCGGGAGGGCTTTGCCAGATTAAAACCGGGAGCGGAGTATAACAATCTTTTTGATGCCGCGGTTTGCAGGGCTGAGGCGGACTGGCTGATAGGACTTAACGTTACCCGGGCATTAACCTGTAAATTCAATGCCCAACTTACCGCCGGACGGGTGCAAACCCCTACCCTGGCGATGATTGTACAGCGGGAGGAAGAGATTAAAAAGTTCGTGCCCGTGGATTATTGGACCATCCGGGCAGATTTTGGCGATTATTTCGGGGATTGGCGGGGAAAAGAGGGTAACCGCATCTTTGATTACGCCAGGGCGGAAGAGCTTCTTGATAAGTTGAATGGACATCCCGGAAAAATAACCGAATTGCGCAGGGAGGGCAAAAGTGAGCCGGCGCCCCTGGCCTATGACTTGACCGAACTGCAGCGGGACGCCAATAGACGATTGGGGTTTTCTGCCCAGAAAACACTGAGTGTATTACAAGATTTGTATGAGCGGCACAAACTGGTTAGCTATCCCCGTACGGACTCCCGGTATATTTCTGCTGATATTGTACCCACCCTGCCGGCCAGACTTAAAAGTATTGCTGTGGGGCCTTACGCCGGGCCGGCCGGGCAGCTTTTGCAGAAACCCCTGGCTCCATCCAAACGTTTCGTAGACGACAGTAAAGTTTCCGACCACCATGCCATTATTCCTACGGAACAACCGGTGAAATTGGCGGAGCTCAACGCAGAGGAAAAGAATCTGCACGACCTGATTGTCCGGCGATTCCTGGCCGTGCTCTATCCTCCTTATCGCTATGATCAGATTACATTGGTCACCTCTGTAAACGGGGAAAGTTTTTACTCCCGGGGCAAGGTGGTCAAAGATCCGGGTTGGCGGGCGGTAACCAGTAACCTGGCCGAAAGGGAAGATAGGAAGGAAGATGCCCTGCCTGAGCAGACCCTTACCAGCCTGAGCAAAGGCGAAGAGCGGCAGGTTAAAAGCTTTAAGGCTAACAAGGCCAAAACAAAACCACCGGCCCGGTATAACGAAGCTACGTTGCTTTCAGCTATGGAAAGCCCGGGGAAATTTATAGAAGATGAAGAATTAAGAGAAACCATGAAAGGCAGCGGTTTGGGAACCCCCGCCACCAGGGCGGAAATTATAGAAAAACTGCTCTATACCAACTATATTGAGCGTAACGGCAAGGAATTGGTACCCACCTCCAAAGGGATTCAGTTGATTAACCTTGTTGCTCCCGAATTAAAGAGTCCGGAACTTACCGCCCAGTGGGAGCAGAGTCTGACCAACATTGCCCGGGGTAAGGGAAGCAAGACAAATTTTATCAAGGGAATCCGGGAGAAAACCGTAGAACTGGTGCGGAGCGTTGCCTCGGATACCTCTGTTTATAAAGCAGATAATATTACCAGGACCAAGTGTCCGGCTTGCGGCAAATATATGCTCCTGGTCAAGGGCAAGCGGGGTAAAATGCTGGTATGCCAGGACCGCAACTGCGGGCACCGGCAGCCGGAAAAGGAAAATGATTTTGGTTTTGGCAGTTCCAAGCGGGCCAGCCGGGTTAACCAGAAATTAATAGCCAGATACAGTGATAAAGAGTCGATTGGCAGCAATCTGGGGGATCTGCTCAAGGAAGCGCTGGCTAAGGAAGACCGGGATAAATAATTTTAAGGGAAAAAGGGGAGTTCGCTATTAATTGCGAACCCCCCTTTTTTTTAGTTTATTGTTGGCGTTTCAGGCCTGTTGTCCTCTTGTCGTTTTTTGCAAGAACTGATAGTGATTCTCACTGTGCGGGGAAATGTTTCTTGAAAAAAGTGGTCTCATATATGAGCGGGATACCAAAGTTTAATCGGCACTACTAATACTCAAAAAATTCAAAT
>CBEULQ010000643.1:0-2416 GCA_965543975.1 uncultured Desulfocucumis sp.
AAAATATAGCAGCGAATCACTTCCCGACCACAATACCTAGGATGCCATAGGGGGATTCCGCAGCGCAACCCCGCATTTGCGAAACGACAGCAGATTTCTGTGGATAATCAGGCTTTGGGCTTGCGAGAGGGTCTCGGTTTCGCCCTGGTTTTTATCAGGGCTTTTCAAAAAACTCCGATAAGCCTCCCACTTATATTAATTGCGCTTGTCTTATTGGTAAGCGGCTTCTGGCGCAGCTTTTACAAGTATAACAGGAGCAAAGTAAATATAATCACTTTGCTCCTGGACTTAATATTTGCCGTCCTTTTCTCTCTATTTTCTAAAAGCTTTGATAAACTTTTTACGATTTACCTGGTAGAAGGTACCGCTATATTACCAAAACCCTTTTTCGTTGTTTACGCTGTGCTTACCATTGCGGCCAAAGTGGGATCTACCGCATTATTTGATTTTAGAGAAAGTGGACATATGCAATATCCTGATGAAATTCCAGACTTAATGCTGAACGTATTTTTATTTGCTCTGGTTTTAAGTGAAAGAAGGCAACGGGAACAAAGGCTTGCCTATGAAAAGTTGACAAAGGAAATTGGATACGTTAACTTGCAACTGAAGGAAAGCATGGCTTTAAGTGAAAGTTTGGCCTCCGAAGCGGAGCGGCGGAGAATATTCGGGGAAATCCACGATAGCCTCGGCCATCATCTTACCGGTTTGATTTTAACCCTGGAAGCGGGAAAAAAGCTTATGAGCCATGATGTGGAAGCCGGAAAAACGTACTGGGATAAAGCTATTCAGATTTCCCGGACGGCCCTTCATGCTGTGCGGGAGTTGGTTTCGGTAACAAAGGAAGCGAACCCCGAATTTGAATTGAGTTCCCGACTGCAGGAAATGGTCCGGGAGGTCCAGGCTTTAACCGGCTTAAAGATCGACCTTGACATTAAATCCAGGGATATTGAACTTTCAGGCAAAGAACAGTTCAATATGTACCGGATTTTTCAGGAAGCGATCACCAATACCCTGCGCCACGCCAATGCTGAACATGCACAAATTTCAATTTCAGGCCACAAGGAATTAATATGCTTCTCCTATTGGGACAATGGTTCCGGAACAAATCTTATTGAAGAAGGTAACGGCTTAAAGGGTATGAAAGACAGAATCACTGCTATTGGCGGCACCATTTGTTATCAGTCCCGGACCGGCAATGGCTTTAAAATTGAAGGGTCTATAGATAAACGAGGGAAAGAGCAATGAATAAGATAAAAATTTTGATTGTGGACGACCAACCAATTGTCTGCGAAGGTTTAAACGCCATTCTTCAACTTGAAGAGGATTTTGAAATCACGGGTGTTTGCCACAACGGGCAAGAGGCCCTGGACCTCTGCCGGCGGGCTAAACCCGATATTGTGCTGATGGACGCGCGAATGCCTGTGATAAGTGGTTTAGCAGCAACTAAAGAAATCAGCAGGTTGTTTCCGGATATAAAGGTTCTGATTCTTACCACCTTTAATGAGGATGAGTTGATTTTTGAAGGTTTGAAGAACGGCGCCAAAGGCTTTTTGCTTAAAGATATGCAGCCTGAGGAGTTGTGTAAAAGCATCAGGATAGTTCATGCCGGAGGCGCCTGTCTGCATCCCGATGTGACACTAAAAGTTCTTGAAAGGATTTCAACCCGGGGAGCGGAGATTGCCATTGACAATTTGTCCGGAAGCGATTTTGATCAACTGACTAACCGGGAGAAGGAAGTATTAAGATTAATCGGCAGGGGGTTGTCCAACACTGAGATATCCTCTGTACTGTGTATTGTTGAAGGGACAGTGAAAAACCATGTAAGTAATTTGCTGTCCAAACTTGGGGCCAGGGACAGAACGCAACTGGCTATCATTGCGCAAAAAAGCATTACTTGAGTTAGAGAAAACTATAACTCAAGTATGATGTGTCATGCTCCCCTCATCTTTAGTATATAAGTAAGCCTTGGGTTCGGAAGGGGTTATTCCCCTACCGAACATACGTTGGGGACATTCCTCACACCAAAGTCAGATACGTTGGGGACATTCCTCTGACCCGAATGCCATGCTCCAAAGAGAGGTGTGTCCCCTGACCTTTAATAGAGGTGTGTCCCCTTTCCTTAAAGGCGAACTTAGTTCGAGCTTTACAGCCTGTATATCCCCGACCTTCGAGGACGGGGTCCTACAGGCTGTTAGCGAGATAAAGGTGAGGGGTTTTTATTTGTTGACATTATAATAAAGGCTGTTCGGAGGAGTCGGTCAATTGTCTTTTCTTGGCAGGCGGCATTTTCATGTTGTTTGAAATGGAATCAGCGGGCAGGAAAGGGGAAAGGTCCAAATTGAAAGGAGTAAAAATAGATATTTTAAGTTTTCGGTTGGAAAGGGAGCTAGCAATACAAGAGTTAAAGAACAATATT
>CBEULQ010000644.1:0-2414 GCA_965543975.1 uncultured Desulfocucumis sp.
ACTGTTTTGAACCTGGGACTGAATGACAACACCGTGCAGGGACTTGCCCGGGCTACCGGCAATCCCCGTTTTGCCATGGACTGCTACCGCCGTTTCCTGAACATGTTCGGGGACGTGGTGCTGGGTATCGAGCACCATAAATTTGAGCGCATTCTGGAGTCCCAAAAGGAAAAACGAGGCGTTCAATACGATAATCAACTGGAAACAGAAGACTGGCAGGTAGTTGTCGAGGAGTATAAGAAGCTTATTGAGCGGGAAATTAAAAAGCCCTTCCCCCAGGATCCCATGGAGCAACTCTTTATGGCCATCTTTGCCGTGTTCAATTCATGGAACAACGACCGGGCCATTGTTTACCGTAGAATAAACAAAATACCCGACAACCTGGGTACCGCCGTTAACGTACAGCTGATGGTTTTCGGCAATATGGGCAATGACTGCGGCACCGGGGTGGCATTTACCCGCAACCCCTCCACAGGTGAAAACAAGCTCTACGGTGAATATCTGATCAATGCCCAGGGCGAGGACGTGGTGGCCGGCATCCGCACCCCGCAGCCCATCGCTACCCTGAAGACGGAAATGCCGGAGATTTACAATCAGTTTGAAGATATCTGCCAGTTGCTGGAGAAGCACTACCGTAACATGCAGGATATAGAGTTTACCATTGAGCGGGGCAAACTTTACATGCTCCAAACCAGGACCGGCAAGCGTACCACCCAGGCGGCCATTAGAATAGCCGTGGAAATGGTGCATCAGGGTCTGATAAACAAGGAAGAGGCCATAACCAGGATTGAACCGGCCCAATTGGACCAGTTGTTGCACAGGCGTATTGATCCCAACGCCAAACTTGATGTAATTGCCAAGGGACTGCCGGCTTCTCCCGGCGCTGCCTGCGGAAAGGTTGTTTTCGACTCGGACGAGGCTGAAAAGCTGGGCGACGAAGGGGAAAAATTAATACTGGTGCGCACCGAGACCACTCCCGATGATATTCACGGTATTGTCGCCGCCCAGGGTGTGCTGACCTCCCGGGGCGGGATGACCAGTCACGCCGCTGTGGTAGCCCGGGGTATGGGCAAACCCTGCGTCTGCGGCTGCGAATCACTGAGAATAGATTATGAGGCAGATGAATTTATTGTTGGTCAACTGGTTGTTAAAAAGGGCGATATTATTTCCATTGACGGTTCCACCGGCCAGGTGATAAAGGGTCAGGTGCCTATGATAGACCCCGAACTGTCCGATGAATTCAGGGAGCTGTTGGAGTGGGCGGACGACATCCGCGCCCTGGGCGTACGAGCAAACGCTGACAACCCGGAAGACTCCGCCAAAGCCAGGGAATTCGGAGCCGAGGGCATCGGCCTTACCCGCACCGAGCACATGTTTATGGCCCAGGACCGCCTGCCCATAGTTCAGGAAATGATTCTGGCCGCTACATATGAGGAGCGCCAGGCCGCTCTCGATAAGTTGCTGCCCATGCAGCAGGGCGACTTTTACGGAATTCTGAAAGCCATGGAAAGCCTGCCTGTAACCATCAGGCTGCTGGATCCCCCGTTGCACGAGTTCTTGCCCAATGCCGAGGAACTATCGGTGGAAATTGCCAGGCTCAAGCTAACCGGCGGCAGCGCCGGGGAAATCATGGAAAAGGAAGACCTGTTGCGTAAAGTACGGGTTCTATCCGAGTTTAACCCGATGTTGGGACACCGGGGTTGCCGCTTAGGCATTACCTTCCCCGAAGTATATGCCATGCAAGCCAGGGCCATCTTCCAGGCAGCTGCCCAACTCACCAGTGAGGGCTATCATGTCATTCCCGAGGTGGAAATACCCCTGGTTATTGACGTAAATGAACTTGCCTATTTAAAGGAAATGGTAATAAAGGTAGCCGACGAGGTAATCGCCGCCACCGGTGTGAAGTTCGAATACACCGTGGGTACCATGATTGAGGTTCCCCGGGCAGCGCTATTGGCCGACGAGGTTGCCGGGGAGGCCGAGTTTTTCTCCTTCGGCACCAACGATTTAACCCAGACAACCCTCGGATTTTCCAGGGACGACGCCGAAGGTAAGTTCATGGCGGATTATCTGAATAAGAAGATATTGAAAGACAATCCCTTCGTGGTGCTGGACCGTCAGGGCGTGGGCAAACTGATGAAGATGGCGGTGGAACTGGGCCGCAAAACCAAGCCCGACTTGCTCATCGGCATATGCGGGGAGCACGGCGGCGAGCCCAGCTCCATAGAATTCTGCCATATCATCGGCCTGAATTTTGTCAGCTGCTCCCCTTTCAGGGTGCCTATAGCAAGGCTGGCGGCAGCCCAGGCCAAGGTTAAAAACGGCTAGAAATAATTATATAGTTACATTAAGTGACCGTCCTATAAGGGGCGGTCATTTTACTGTTCCGGTATTCAGAATTTTTTAAAGTCCAA
>CBEULQ010000645.1:0-2414 GCA_965543975.1 uncultured Desulfocucumis sp.
GCAAGCACCTGATTTCCAGTTTTTTCATATCCTATCAATAATATTCAAATAACCAAAAGGAGATCTTGGAATGAACACAAAAAATAAGGACAAACACTTAACTCTTGTTTCTGGTCAGAGTCCTTTCGCAAACTGCACGATTGGTGGACCGGGGGTCAACTACTTAAATGCTGAAGTTGAACCTTATGCGGCAGTAAATCCCACAACATTAAAAAACACAGGCAATGAAAATGTCATTGGTGTATGGCAACAAGATCGTTGGTCAGATGGCGCCGCTAAAGGAATTATAGCAGGAGTTTCCTTTGACGGAGGTAGAACGTGGAAGAACCAACCCCTACCCTTCAATGCCTGTGTTGGTAATGGTTTACCTTTTGAAAGAGCAAGTGATCCATGGGTTTCTTTTGGGGCAGACGGGACTGCTTATGTCGCAGCCCTTACATTTAATCCTGCCAACGAAAACACGGCTATCGCAACTATAACCTCTAAAGATGGGGGTAATACCTGGTCCAGCCCCAGGATTATACAGCAAGATACAGGTGGCTCTTTTTTTAATGATAAAGAATCGATAACGGCTGACCCAATATTACCCATGACTGCTTATGTCGTTTGGTCACGTCTCGAATTTCTAACTGGAAATGACTTTAATAATCCTGCTTGGTTTTCAAAAACCACGGATGGAGGAAAAACGTGGGCGTCTAAAATAATATTTGACCCTGGAACCAATAAAAATACAATTGGAAGTATAATAGTAGTCGATCCTATAACTGGCAGACTCTATCATTTCTTTGCATTAAGACTGAATAATGGCGGGAAGAGTTCCAGTTTCCTGGTTGTCCAAAAATCTGATAATGGAGGAAACGATTGGTCACGTATTCGTGTTATTTATAAAATTTATCCTCCAAACACAATTGAAGAGACAACAGCAGCAGATTTAGTGGGGGCATTTTCGTATCTCGGTATTTCATTTAGAACAAGTGTTCTTGTTGCTCCTTCACCCGCCATAGATCCTAGAAACGGTAGACTTTATATAGTCTGGGAAGATGCTAGATTTACCGATGGTCAAGTAAATGAAATCGCCCTTTCTTTTTCAAATAATGGAGGAACTAGCTGGAGTAAACCGCTAAGGGTGAATGAATTTACAGGAAACCCGGCATTTCTTCCCTCTATTCAGGTTAATGCAAGTGGTGTTGTGGGAGTTGGTTATTATCAATTTACTGAAAATAACCCGATAAATTCTCTCCCTGCTCAATATTTATTTAAACTATCCGGAGATGGCGGCAGGAGTTTTTGTAATAAAGAGATTCAGGTTTCGAAACCATTTGATATGTTAACCGCTCCTTTTGCAAGAGGATTTTTTATTGGGGATTACCAGGGTTTGTTTACGATTGGAAACACATTTCACCCATTTTTTGTTAAAACAAATTCAGAAAATGAAGAAAATCGTACAGATGTATTTACAACAAAATTTCTATGATTAGCACAAACTAGACTTGGGTTTTTAAGAGGGGATAGGTCTATGGTCTCCCGCCGGCTGGTCCGCAAATACCAAGGGGTTATCGTCCATACGGCGATAACCCCTTGATTTATAAGATATCTGGCGAAGAGACAGGGATTCGAAATAATTTAGCCGATCGCTTTTCCAGCTTATCGATCGCAGTTTTTATTTCGGCTGGCACACTTACTTTCTGCGATGTATTAAAGTCATACATAACCAGGACACCTTCTCCGGCAGCAGCAACGCCTACCTTTTCGCTGACTATTAAATACTCCATAATAAAACTGGTCTGCCCTACAGACCTCACTCCGGCGCCAACCACAAGATTGTCCGGATATGTCAGTGGTTGCAGATATTTGCATTTTGTTTCAGCCAGTACAGGAGCTATTCCGGTCTTTTTTTTCATTTCAAAAATTCCAATTTCGTCAAAATATTTAATCCGGGCATTTTCAAAATATCGGTAGTAATTCACGTTATTGACATGATAGAAAACGTCCATCTCTCCCCATGCTATCGGAAACCTGACCTGAACCGGAAACTCGTTAATATTTTTCAACTCTTTTTCCCCCAGAGATGTTTTTAAGTCCTCATTAAAAGAACTGGTTTAACACCAGTTCTTATTTAAGCATTGCCGTTTTATTTCCCTTCTTTTTTACGCCGCTCTTGGGCATTAGGCAAATCTACAAGGTGTCCTCAAGCAGATCGGGGTACCCGTCGATATCAATTACTCTTGACCTGTACTCACATGTGCTGTCGGGCATGCAACGGGAGATTGCTAGTCATGCTTTAAAATAGACTTAATGCAAAAATAATAGATTTAACAAGGAAGAAGCATTTATAATATGGAAAATTAGTAATAGTATTTAACATAGTTGCCTGACAGGCTATCCCGGCAGTATTCAGTTAGACCAAATGAAAT
>CBEULQ010000646.1:0-2405 GCA_965543975.1 uncultured Desulfocucumis sp.
ACCCAGAAGCAGAAAAGACCGGAGCGCCAGCCGGAGTTCGCCACCGATGCGGGCATTACCATAAAAACAGCATATACTCCCGATGATAATATTGATCTTGATTATGAGAAGGATCTCGGCCTTCCGGGCAGTTATCCATTTACCCGGGGCGTCCAGCCCAACATGTACCGCGGTCGCTACTGGACCATGCGCCAGTACGCCGGTTTCGGCTCCGCCGAGGAAACCAACAAGCGTTTCCGCTATCTGCTGGAGCAGGGCCAAACAGGTTTAAGCGTGGCCTTTGACCTTCCTACTCAGATAGGTTACGATTCCGACCACTCCCTGGCCCGGGGCGAGGTGGGCAAAGTAGGGGTGGCCATAGATTCATTACTGGACATGGAAACCCTGCTGGAGGGAATTCCCCTGGACAAAGTCAGCACCTCCATGACCATCAACGCTCCGGCGGCTGTGTTGCTGGCCATGTACGTTGCGGTGGCAGCAAAACAGGGGGTCACACCGGACAAATTGAACGGAACTATACAGAATGACATTTTAAAGGAATACGTGGCCCGGGGAACGTATATATTCCCTCCGGGGCAGTCAATGAGACTGATTACCGATATATTCGCATATTGCGCGAAAAATATTCCCAGTTGGAACACCATTAGTATCAGCGGATACCACATTCGGGAGGCAGGTTCCACCGCAGTTCAGGAAGTGGCCTTTACCCTGGCAGACGGTGTAGCTTACGTACAGGCGGCAATCAATGCAGGACTGGACGTCGACGAGTTTGCGCCCAGGCTGTCATTCTTCTTCAACGCACACCTGAATTTCTTTGAGGAAATTGCAAAATTCAGAGCTGCCCGCAGACTTTGGGCCAGAATCATGAAAGAGCGCTTCGGCGCCAAAAACCCGCGTTCCCTGATGCTCAGGTTCCATACCCAGACCGCGGGCTGCTCCCTTACCGCCCAACAGCCGGATGTCAACATAATGAGGGTAGCTTACCAGGCATTAAGCGCAGTGCTGGGTGGAACCCAGTCGTTGCACACCAATTCCCGGGACGAGGCCCTGGCCCTGCCCAGCGAACATTCGGTGCTTATCGCTCTGCGCACCCAGCAGGTTGTGGGTTATGAAATTGGTGTGGCTGATACGGTAGACCCCCTGGGCGGTTCTTATTTCGTGGAGAATCTGACCAATGAAATAGAGCAAAGAGCCATGAAATACATTGAAAAGATTGACGAACTGGGCGGAGCGCCGGAAGCTATAGAATTCATGCAAAAGGAAATACACTCCAGCGCCTACCGGTATCAGCAGGATATTGAAAGCGGTAAGAAGACAGTGATTGGCGTTAATAAATTTACCATGGAGGAGCCCAAGCCGGAGGGTCTTTTGAGAGTAGACCCCGCCGTAGGTGAGCGCCAGGCTGCAAAGCTTGCCAAATTAAAGGCAGAAAGGGACAACGCCAAGGTTCAGTCGCTGCTGGACGATTTGAGAAAAGCTGCCGGAACCGAAGATAACCTGATGCCGTATATCATCGAAGCGGTTAAAAGTTACGCCACCCTGGGGGAACTTTGCGGGGTGCTGAGGGAAGAGTTCGGCGAGTACAAGCAGCAAATAGTGTTTTAATGTAACCTCTGAGGCCGTTCAAAAACAAGTATGGCGCGGAAGGAGAAGCCGGCCAGCGCGGAGCGTACATATAGTACAGCGGTCAGGGGACACACCTCCCTTTGGAGCATGTTTAAAGGGCCAGAGGAATGTCCCCAACGAATACTGGACGGCGAGCCTGACAATGCCAGGCGAAAGTTTTAGGAACGGCCGCAAGATAAACGGGGAGGGTAGAAGATGAGCAGGACAATACGTGTGCTGGTTGCAAAGCCGGGTCTGGACGGACATGACCGGGGCGCCAAGGTAATAGCCCAGGCGCTGCGTGATGCCGGGATGGAAGTCATATATACTGGTCTTCGTCAGACCCCGGAGCAGATAGTTGAGGCTGCCCTGCAGGAAGATGTGCAGGTTGTGGCATTGAGCAGCCTTTCCGGGGCTCACCTGCACCTGTTTCCACCGGTGGTGGAAGGTTTATTGCAGCAGGGAGCCGGGGATATACTGGTACTGGGAGGCGGCGTTATTCCCGACGAGGATATACCTGAACTGAAAAAGGCTGGTATTAAAGAAATATTCGGACCCGGCACGACTACAACCAAGGTTATTGAATTTATAAATGAAAATGTAACAAAAAATTAGTAACGTTAATTGACTAACACTGCCGGAAAAAAATCCTGCAGCTCCGAAAGTAAAAATCCGGCGGCCGTTCAAAAACAAGCATGGCGCGAAAGGCGAAGACGGCCAGCGCGGAGCGTACTGGTGGGTCAGAGAGATCGGAAGAGCACACTCTGAACTCCAGTCACGGCTTACTATCTCGTATGCCG
>CBEULQ010000647.1:0-2399 GCA_965543975.1 uncultured Desulfocucumis sp.
TGTCGTATTACAGGATCACCATATGTTTTCAGTATCAATCCTTCTTTATTTGTTAGAATAACTATAAATCCTGACCCTTTTACAAAATTATATATATTTTCCATGAAAGGTGCAGTTGATAAAACAAGATCATTATTGACATTCTGCTTACATAAAGCCCCGCTGTTTCCATTCAAATGCCCCAAATGACTGTAAGGATTAATATTGTTTTCGAAACAGCGTCTCCAGGAACGGCCGACACATAAATTGACGACATAGTTTTCCAAAATTCCTGTTTTTATAAACTTTTCCCATGCTTGTTTAATCCTTATTGCTCTTCTTTCTAAAAGGCTCCCTGTCAACAGATCATCACCTCCAAAAAGAAAGTTTACCTTAATTTTACTTTTCAGTTATGTTGTTGTCAACAAGCATAATATTTACACTCATGCATTAACTTATCAAACCAATATGTGCAAAATAATTTGTTTATTATTTAACAAAGCCGTACTTAAACATATAAAACCCATATTACCGACACTATTAGACACAAAAACCGGGTTGAGACCCGGTTTTTGTATAAATTTAATTGTCGACACCGTCTATTTCCAGGGACAAACCTTTTTCTCCATAATATCCAGGGCCATGTAAATTACAAAACCCAGTATACCCATGGCGATAATTCCGGCAAACATACTCTCGTAGGCCATCCTGGACCAGGAGTCCAGCAGGTAATATCCCAGCCCCTCCTGGCTGGCCACGGTCTCGGATATAAATAACACAGCTATGGCCGTGCCGGAGGCAATGCGCAGGGAGGTCAGCACCTCAGGCAATACCGCCGGCCAAACCACGTGGCGGTATATGTCCCGGCGGCCGGCCCCCAGTGAAACAACAGAGTTGATTAAATCCCTGTTGATATTTTTTGCCGCGTCCCTGGTGGTAACCAGTATCTGAAAGAAAACCACCAGTGCTATAAGAGTGATTTTGGGCGAGTCCTTCAATCCCAGCAGGGCCAGCAGCACCGGCAGGAATACAACCTTCGGTATGGGATAAACCAGGTATATCACCGGTGCAATAAACTGGTCGATCTTTTCCTCACGGCCCAGCACCATACCCAGTGGCACTGCCAGAACAAGAGCTATGGCCAGGCTTATAAGCACCCTGTAGGAACTCACGTAAAAGTGAAATCCCAGGGATTTATTCACTTCGGAAAAGAATGCCCCAAAGGAAGGAACAGGCCCCGGAAGGGCAGGAAAATTTAAAAGTGCCGACAGCGCCTGCCAGAACAGCAGCAGGGCCAGCACGGAAAGAAGAGTCCTGGTTATTTTTCTGTTGACAACTCCATAATTCCTAATCAATGTTCCAGTAACTCCCGTACCCTGGTGGCCATCTCGTAAAACTCCCCGGTTTTGCGGTAATCCATACGGCCAGCCCGGGGGTTGTCCACTACTTCCACCACCCGCCCGGGGCGCGCCGAGAGGATAACAATCCTCTGGCCGAGGAATATGGCCTCTTCAATGCTGTGGGTTACCAGCATGATGGTAATTCTGTCTTTCAGCCAGATGTCCAGCAGCAGTCTCTGCATGGCCTCCCGGGTCAGGGCATCCAGGGAGGAAAAGGGCTCGTCCATCAGCAGCAAATCCGGTTCCAGCGCCAGTGCCCTGGCTATGCCTATCCTCTGGCGCTGGCCGCCGCTAAGTTGGGCCGGATACCTGTGTCTCATCTCCCACAGGCCCATTTCCTTTAATATAGATGTTATTCTTTCCCTTTTTATTTCCGGAGGAACCCGCCGGATGTCCAAACCCAGGGCGGCATTGTCCCAGACTTTTTTCCAGGGCAAAAGACCGTGATCCTGTAAAATAAGGGCGGTCTTCCGGCGTCCCCGGGGAACCTTTTCCCCGTCCACCAGCACTTCCCCGGAGTATTCATCCAACAGCCCTGAAAAAACGTAAAGCATGGTTGATTTGCCTGACCCGGAGGGGCCAATTACCGCGCAGGTACTGCCACGGGGTATGGTGAATGTTATCTTGTCCAGTGCCTGTATCCTGTTGTCCCCCCCGCCGTACCACAGGGAAAGGCCGCTAACCCTTACCATGGCTCCCTCTCCGGTTAATCCGTTCATTTTTCCAGTAGCCGCCCGTCAACCAGGTCCTCATGGGACAGACTGTTTTTTAATAGTTTATGTCCGGTCATCCACCGCACAACTTTTTCCGTCTCTTCCGCCGGAGGAAGCACGGGCTGGGAATAGTTGAATTTCAGTCTACTTTCCTTGCCTGTCAGCAGTTCCTTGGGCACCCGGGCCTTCTGGATCAGTATTTCGTTATACCCGCCGGGTTCGGACAGGATATCGGATACCGCCCTGGAATAAGCCTTCATAAGTTTTTTCATGGCTGCCATATTTTTATCCAGGGTTTCCTGCCTTA
>CBEULQ010000648.1:0-2395 GCA_965543975.1 uncultured Desulfocucumis sp.
CTCTTATGTGTATATACTGGGACTGTTGTTGACCTGGCTGGGGTTTTATTCCTTTACCCGCAGCCAGAGGGGTCAGTCAATATGGGAACTAAATAAATTCCGCCTGCCGGTATTCGGCGCCCTGTTTAAAAAAGTCGCCGTGGCCCGTTTTGCCAGGACCTTTGCCACCCTGCTGGCCGGCGGTATACCGGTGATCCAAGCCCTGGAGGCGGCGGGCCCGGCCTCCGGCAGCAAACTGATGGCGGATATCATTAAAGAGACCGGAGAGGGCATCCAGGAAGGACAGAATATTTTTATGCCCCTGGAAAAAAGCGGATTTTTCCCTCCCATATTGACCAGTATGGTGGCTGTGGGGGAGGAAACCGGCCAGCTTGCTTACCTGCTGGGCCGGGTTGCGGATTTTTTCGAGGAGGAAGTGGCCACCATGAGCAAAACCCTTGCCTCCATGCTGGAGCCGCTCATGATAATAGGTGTGGGAATTGTTATAGGGATCATCGTTATATCTATCTACCTGCCGATTTTCTCTGTGATTACAACGGTGGGGAAGTGATACCGTGCAGGAAACGGGGCAAGAAAAGACATCGGGCGGGAAGCCTCTGGAGGTGGCCATGACTGCCTATCTGGCCCGTAGGGATCAGAAGCGCCTGCTGGGGGTGGTGCAGTCCGGCACCGGACTCGTTCACCATTTTGCTTCATTATATGTTCCCGGCAGCCCCCGGGAAGATGCGGTACAGGCAGGTTTTGAGGGGCTGCTGAAAGCCGCCGCCCGCTTTGATCCGGAAAAGGGAGTGACCTTTTCAACCTATGCCGGCCACTGCATAATGGGTGAGATACGACATTACCTGCGCAAAGAAGCGTCTTACCACCGGCCCGGCTGGGCGGCGGATTTACAGCAGCGGGTGAACCGGCTGGTGGAGGAATATCTGCGAGAGACCGGTGAGGCTCCCAGCATCAGCCAGATTGCCGGTTCCCTTAACATCCGGGAGGAGGGCGTGCTGGAAATAATGCGCTGCGGACTGGTTTCCCTGGACCATATTGATATATCCAAAGTGCACAGCATCAGGTATGAAACCTTTAAACTGCCCGTTGAGGACCGCATTGCCCTGGGCATGGCCATGGACAAGCTGTCGGGATTGCAGCGCAAAGTGGTAACTTTGCTGTTTTACAGTGATATGACCCAGTCCCAGGCAGCCTGCGAACTGGGCCTCAGCCAGCGCAGGGTTTCCAGGATTCTGGCCGGGGCGTTGAAGAAGCTTAAGGAAGTTCTATCCTAACAAGAACGTAGGGATAATATCCGGCTACCCGTGTTTGCAACCTTTTATAGGAGTGTGTGCATAAATGGTATTGCTTAAAAATGCCGGAGGAGTAGGGCTGGAGTTTGATACCGGCGTTATCCGGGTGGTGGAACTAAAAGGTACGGCCCGTAATGCTTCGCCACTGGCCGCCGGTCAGTTGGAAATACCCGCCGAAGCTGTGGTGGAGGGGGTTGTAGCAGACAGCGTGGCAGTGGCCGGGGCACTGTCCCGGCTGTGGGAAATAACCGGCATAGGCGCCAGGGAGGTGGTGCTGGGCGTTTCCAACCAGGGTGTGCTCATGCGCATGGCCACCTTTCCCAAAATACTTGAGAAAAAACTGTCCCAGACCCTGCATTACCAGGCGGCGGACTATTTCCCGCTGCCCATGGAGCAGATGGTGCTGGATTTTTCTGTAATTGGCGAAACTGCAGGGCAGAACGGCCCGGGGCTTGAGGTGCTGTTGATAGCAGCCCGGCGGGATATGCTGGAAAAAAATATAGGGGCGGTGCTGGAGGCCGGTCTGGAGCCGAAGGTGGTGGATGCCTCCGCACTGGCCCTGGTGCGTATGCTGCCGGGGGTATATTTATCCCGCACGGTGCTGCTGGCTGATATTTCCAACGGACTCACCACATTGGTGCTGGCCTCCGGCGGGGTGCCCCGCTTTTCCAGGGTGCTGTCCCACTCTCTGCAATCGCTGGTAAAGGAAATGGATTTGACTCTGGTCGGGCTGCTGGGTACGGACGAACTGGTGGCCGCCACGGCTGATGATGCCCGGCAGACAACCCCCGGCGGCGGAATATTGCCCGGGCAGTGGGGAATAGTGCTGGCCAATGAGATGCGTTCCTCCATAGGTTACTATCAGGCCCAGCCGGGAGCAGGGGCCGTGGAGTCGGTGCTGTTAAGCGGCAGGGGTTCCCGGATAGCCGGGCTGGCCGCTATGTTGCAGGAAATGCTGGAACTTCCGGTGGAACTGCTTGCATCCGGGCACAGGGTAAGCAGTCTGGAGCGGCTGCGGGGCATTACCGAGGATCGTGACATACAGGACTTTACCATGTGCACAGGCCTGGCTCTGCGGGGATTGGAGGCATAATTCGTGGATA
>CBEULQ010000649.1:0-2390 GCA_965543975.1 uncultured Desulfocucumis sp.
TAAAACAGAAACCTATCGACTGGGAGCTCTTTTTCATACTTTGGTGGGTATGGCGGAGGTCACTCCAGTTGAAATCAGTTGCAACGAAAATAACCGGACCTGGTTTTTTGAAGGTGTCTGGAAAAATTCATATGAAGCAGAAGCACACCTCAAACACTTCGGTCCCTCCAAAGAACCGGTATGTTGGTCGCTGGTTGGTTACGCAGGAGGTTTTAGGTCTGCTTATCTCGGCCAGCGTGTGATTTACAAGGAGGTTGCCTGCCATGCGAAAGGTGACCCCTACTGCCGCTTTATTGGTAAAACTGTGGCCGACTGGGGAGAGGAAATCATACCTGATTTGGCATACTATCAGGAAACCAACCTTGGGGAAGCCCTGGAACAGGCCAACATAAAGATACAGGCCCAAAACGCCATCTTAAAAGAATCCGCTGCTATTCATGAAAAATTGACAAAAATGGTTTTGGAAGGTGAGGATTTATCAGCAATAGCCCGTATACTTGGCAAAATCATCGGCGGGGCTGTAATTGTAGAAGATCATTTTTTTCACCCTCTCACATTTTTTTCCCCGCCTGAATTAATGCAAAATAATTACATAAAGAAGCCTTCTTTTTTAATTAGAGAAATATTCAATGATTGGCGTTATCGTGAATTTGCCGATATGTTAATAAAAGAGAAAAGACCGGTTCTTCTTCCGTCGGGGTTTAACAGGAAATCTTTTTCCAGGCTAGTTGCCCCTATCGTCATTGACCAGGATATCCTGGGGTATGTATGTATTTTAAAAGATTCCAGCGGCTTTTCGGAGTTGGAGCAAATGGCCCTTGAACGTGCAGCCACTGTCTTTGCTCTCAAGATGATGCAAGCCCGGGCTGTAGCTGAAGCTGAAAACCGGCTGAAAGGTGATTTTATCGATGATTTGATAACAGGTAATTTTGAATCAGAGGAAGCCATAATAGAGAGGGCCCGCTATCTGGGCTACGATCTTAAAAAGCCACACAGTGTCTTTTTTATTAATGTGGATGGTTTTTTAAACCTTGTGGAGCAGTTTAAACGGGATGAAAGAAAAATTCTACAGTTTAAAACAAAGCTCAGCGAATTAATTAATAGGATATTGAAGCAAAATAACATATATGGGGTGGTGTCGACAAAAGGCGAGAATTTTATCGTGCTGGCTGCAATATCGCCAACCGGCAGCACCTCGGAAACGCTGAATTTAGTCCGCACTATACAGAAGCGGGTTAAAAATGAATTGCCACACATTACCATTTCTGCCGGCATAGGTAGAATATGCATTAAACCAAAAGATTTTCCCCTTTCATATCGTGAAGCTCATTGCGCTATGGAAGTAATCAAAGGTTTAAAACAAAATAATACAATACTGGCTTTTGATCAGTTGGGTACCTACGGGCTTCTTTTCCATTCTGCCAATCAACAAGATTTATTAGACTTTATGAAAAATCAACTGGGTCGTTTGCTGGATTATGATGCGAAATATAATGCTTTGTTGGTAGAGAGCCTCAACCACTTTTTTGCATGTGACGGAAATGTTATCAAAGCTGCCAGGGCCGCAGCCGTTTCGGTGAGCGGTTTTAAATACCGTCTTAAAAAAATATGTGAAATTGAAGAATTCAGCATAAATGATCCCGACAAGAAATTTGACCTGCAGATGGCCTTGAAAATATGGCTTATTGTAAAATCTGGAGGGTTTTAGATGTGTCGTATTGTCTTACAGTGTATGACTTTCTTACACGGATCACAGGACTTTCCTTCGGGAGATGACCTTCTTTAAGTTATGTCGAGGTATGGCTTGTCAATCTAAACCTTTAATATCGCTGTAAAAAAGTCTTCTTAAAACCTTAAAATTTGAAGGCATCCGGGTATAAAAATTGCAAAATATCAGGAGTGATATCAATTTTTAATCCGGAGGTAAGAATGAATATTTCAAGTTTAATAACAAATAATGCCTTTTTTCACCCTCACTACAAGGCGGTTATTTGCGGGGATGACGGGAGGGAATTCACCTGGTCCGAGTTTGACAAAATTGTCAACAAAGTCGGCAACGCCCTGTTAAATATAGGAGTAAAAAAAGGAGATAGAGTGGCAATTTACCTGCCGAACTCCCCGGAGTTTTTATTCACTTACTTTGCAACAGCAAAGATAGGCGCTGTGGTCATACCATTTAATATTCTCTTTAAAACTGCTGAAATGTCTTATATCCTCAATAATTCCAGGGCCAGGGTTTTAGTTGGTTCTTCCGCCGAAACCAAAACAAATTTAATCGAGGCAAACGCTCAGGTCCCATACCTTGAAAAAATAATTACGGTGGGAACTCCGGTGGAAGGCACTGATGATTTTTATTCATTAATATCTGAAACTTCAGAAATATTGGACAC
>CBEULQ010000650.1:0-2383 GCA_965543975.1 uncultured Desulfocucumis sp.
TATCTAAACCTGCTTTTATTACTATTTTTAAATCAGGATCTTGTGCAAAATTCTCAAGAATTTGTGTACTTTCAACAACATCATATCGTGATACCAGAAGATTCCAAAGATGTCCTCCTTCAAATATATTTAATTCTTTTTGTAATTGCTCTTTGGAATCGGTTAAGTCGGCCAATTTTTCCATAAATGCTAGAATCTTCACAAAATATCCCCTCTTTTAAAACTATAGTTGAACATATTTTAAGCAGTTTATTTTAAATTTATCCCCGGGGAAAATAAGCTATACATAGCTGTAGCCCCAATCACGGCAGCTTGTATGAACCCATGTTAGTACCGGCAAAATACAGGCAAAGCAGGCTTTTTTCCAAATAAACAAATAAACTTGCAATTGCGAAGATCATGTGAAACATTGTACATTTCCGAATATTGTATACAATATAACCAGGACATTTCTCCCCATCCCTCTACTACCGGCAACCCGTTATCTTGCGTATTTCTTCCACATCGGTGCCGTATTGCCGGGCCACCACCGCAGTCAGAATTACTATGGATTCTCTCAACTCCCGCAGCACCGGCTCAATCCTGACCAGCAGGTAGGCGGCAACGATCATTGGGAATCCGTAGTTAGCCGACATCTTAAGCATTTCTTCCATACAAACACCTCCGTTTGTTTTAATAAGGGGAGGCATTTGCCTCCCCTCCTGGTAACTGGGATTCACTTAACCCGCATTATACAGTTCGTTTTCCGTGGTATCGATCACCGCCGCCCGTTCCTTGGACACCAGATCCCCCCCGCTGGAAGTAAAAACGTTTTTGGCGATAATGGTATCCATCACGGCGGTTACCTCCGCGGCGGTTATATCCGGCCTGGGATCATCCAGGGACATGGTTACTGCTCTTCCCGACGCGTTGCGGAAGGACATTACCAGTCTTTGAGCCATTCGGGGCACCCCCTTTCTTTAGAATTGGTTAATATTTTTCGCTGCCTAAACCACTTCCAGGCGCCCGACGTCCACCTGGTGCACCGCGTTCAGGGGATGCTCCTGCAGTCCCGCCAGGGCTACGCTGACGTCGTATAGGTCCTGGGCCGCAGCGGCCGGTTTGACGTTGTTCAGAGTCCGGGTGCGGTATACCGGGTTGCCGTTGCCGTCCACGCCGTGTTGCATTTCCAACCTCAGACCGGAAGCTGAGGCTACCTTGTTTACAGCCATTTATTTTTTCACCTCCCGTTTTTTAACTGAGTAAAATATAACACCATAATTACGAATCCACTAGCCTATCTATATTTACATTTTGTTATTAATTTATATTGCGTAATCCGGACTTTGCATTAAAAGCTCCATGATTTGCTGATCCTGCCCCGGCAGGTCTCAGTACTATTTTCCGATATCTCCAACAGAGGCTTTTCGTCCTGGCCGCAGTCATGCTCCGGCGGAATCTGGACAGGCCTTATTATTACGGTCACATCTTCGTTGGGCTTGAACTGCCTCAATTCCAGCAGGTTTTCATTACTGAGCGCGATATCGTCGAGAACCACCCGGATGGTCTGCCGCCAGCCGTCCTTCTGCGATTTATTGGTTATTTCTATTCTTTTAATCCTGGCCTCAAAATCTGCCCTTTTCATTTTTTACTTCACTACCTTTCAATGCTTTCCTGTAATACATGTTGGACAAGAGGGGTTAAAAAAATTTCTTCCACCCTCATCCCGAAGTATTTGGCGATGGCCACCATCAACTCATCGGAGGGTCGTTTTACACGGCCCTTTTCTATGGCGATGATGGTCTGCCTGGTGGTATATACGGATCTGGCCAGTTCCTCCTGGCTTACGTCACTGGCTCTTCTTATTTCCCGCAGTTTGTTTTCCATTTTTGCACAACACCTCCCGGTCATCATTGTAAAACAGGTTTATCAATTAGCAAAGTATATTTTTCTTTACTTTTCGTTAAATTTTATTTCTTTTTTTAGTCACTTGTTTTACTATAAGGTAAACATGTATTACAGAGGAGGTCTGTATCGTGAAATACTCTTTAAGTAAACTATTGACAAAGTTAAGAGCCGAAGAGCCTCTGCGCAAAGCGGCGGCTAGGATCGGCATCAGCCATACGTACCTCAATATGCTGGAAAAAGGTATAGACCCCAGAAGCGGAAATGCCCTCAAGCCAACCATCGATACATTGCAGAAACTGTCCGGGGCCTACAATTATCCTTACATGAAGCTTCTGGAGGTTGCAGGCTACCTGGACAGCGGCTCCTCCGGAGGAAATGTGGAACCACCGGTGGAGTTGGAAAAACTTCTCAGGGAATCAAATGTCATGTTTGACGGTATGCTGCTGGACGACGAGGATAAGGAGGATATTTTACAGTTTGTTAAAATAGCCATGAA
>CBEULQ010000651.1:0-2382 GCA_965543975.1 uncultured Desulfocucumis sp.
ACCGGAAATAACCTTTTTTGAAGGGGCCGCCACCTCGGACCCTCTGCCAGTGGAAAGGTATAGGCTATCTGGTCAACATTGATGCCATCGGCAATCGGATGGAGATTCATTGACTCGGCGGCTGTGATCGACCTAAGAAGGCAAAGAAAAACCCAAGTCCAAAGAATCCAAACAGACCCTTGAGGAATTCAGCTCCAGGAATAAAACCCAAAAATCCAAGAAACCCCAGAAAGCTAAGTAACCCCAGCCTTACTGGAAGTTTTAGGCGCCGCTCATGGAAGAATCGTAGGCTGATCAGACTAAAAGCTGCAGACGCAGCTAGCCATGGTCGAAGTGCACTCCAATCTGTTATATAGCCTATAACTCCGATCAGTCCCACGAGGCCAAGAAGTCCAAGACTCTCCGGAAATTGAAGACGAATATAAGACATTAGCATATCTCCTCCTTTTATTAATCAAGTTCAGAGCTGCATTAGACTCATCAATGATAATCACCTTCTTTGGCCGAAAGCATTTGTAAACGTTGGCGAAAAAATCATTTATATGTTGTTTTGATGTTCCTATCGAAACCAGGTACAACAAACTGATATACAATATAAGGAGAGAATCAAACGAATTAAGATAAATATTGCCTCAATCTTCTTCCGCCAAAACCGAACCTTTGCTTGGGCTACAACTCACTTGACCGCATTTGCCGACTTCCTCCCTTTTTTTGCTCTCCCTATTTGGAGCCGCGGGAAAATTCATAAACAAACGATTGTATATCCAGCGAAGACTGGCATAGTCACACTTTTCTACGATTGTGCAACACAGCTATACTGCAAATTTAGATAGCCTTAAAGATTCATATGTTTCAACCTTAGGTCTTTGCCCGGGGCTGGCTTATTTTTTCTAAAGGAGAAGTGAATTAAGTATTTTTTAACGGAAAAACACCTGCTGTTGATAATCATTATTCTGCCCTGTTGAACTTATTTTTCGGGTCTGGGCTGTAGTTTGGCACAAAGTCCACATAATCAATTCTTTGCATCATCCCGGCCGCAGCGTGGTGAAGTTCATGGCAGTGTTGCACCCAGTCTCCAGGGTTGTCGGCTTTAAAGGCTACGACATATTTCTCTCCGGGCTTTACCTGTAAGGTATCCTTCCTGATTGCGGCGCCCATCACCGGGCTGCCGTTTTTGGCGAGAATCTCGAAGAAATGACCGTGCAGGTGCATCGGGTGGTTCATACTGCTTTTATTTTCAAACGTAAATTTCACTGTATCACCTGTCTTAACCCTTAACGGCGGAAGTTCATCAAAGGTCTTTCCGTTGATGGTATAAACCTGCGTATGGCCAGACATCTTTGTATCAAGCTCTACATAGTAATCGATATCGTACTTTTGCTCCAGGGTAAACTGTCCTTTCCCGGGTTTCCCGTAACCAGTCAGGTCAAAGAGTGAATAATTTGCCCCCGCCGGCTCGGCCTTGAATTTCTCGCCTGCTCCTGCCACATTCACCGGAATTCTAAGCTGGTCGTTGTAAAGGTTTTCGTCGTGAGCGTCAATGATGAAATTTTCATCAGATGCTACAGCAAACTCCACATCGTATCTTTCACCAGGAGCGATGGAAATGATTTTGTCCTTGATTACGCCGGCCCCCACAATTTCCTGACCGTCAGTGCTCACCACTCTCATATCCTGTCCCGGAACGTGAATTCCATGGGAACGATATCCCGCGTTAATCAGCCTTAGCCGGATCACGTCGCCTTTTTGCACATCCAGAGACGGGATCAGTTTGCCTGATTTCCCGTTTACAGTGTAGATGTTGTACATGACAGACATCATTTCTTCCTCGCTCATCATGGAATTGCTTCCACCGTGTCCGGACACGCCGCCCGTATGGGAATTATTTTGGTCTTGGTTTTCCATCCACTCGTCCAGGATCAGGGTATACTCTTTGTCAACCTTACCTTTATTTTGGGGCTCCACGATGAAAGCGCCATACAGCCCTTTGTCCACCTGCTTTGCGCTTTCCTGGTGGGAGTGGTACCAGTAGGTCCCGGGTACGTCGGCCGAAAACTCGTAGGTAAAGGCTTCGCCAGGTCTCACCGCATCCTGGCTGATTCCCGGAACCCCATCCATGGCAGCCATCACCGGATACCCGTGCCAATGGATTGTGACAGGCTCTTTTAACTCATTTTTTAATTCCACCCGGACAAAGTCTCCCTGCGTGACTCGGATTTCTGTTCCCGGAACCCTCCCGTTAAAAGTCCAGACGGGGATGACAAGCCCCTCATTAATCTGAAGGCTGCTTTCCTTGGCGGTCAAACTGAAATTTTTAACTTTTTGACCTTCCCTTGGTTTTACAAGCCCTTTGGCATATTCATGAGTACTCATATCCTTTTG
>CBEULQ010000652.1:0-2372 GCA_965543975.1 uncultured Desulfocucumis sp.
CGCAGCCTATGTCCACCCCTACCGCGTTGGGAATTATCACATTTTTTGCGGCAATAACACCGCCTATAGGCATTCCGTACCCCATGTGGGTGTCGGGCATAAGTGCCACCCACTTATGAATAAACGGCAGGCTGGAGAGGTTGAGCGCCTGCTCCAGGTAGGACTCCTCAATGTCCGAAGGCTTTGCCAGCCATACTTTTATGGGCCTTGTATGCCCTGAAGAATCAGGTTTTCCCTGAATAACAAACAATATAAACACCTCCATTGCCCTAAGCAAAAGGCCGGGGAAAAACCCACGGCCTTTTATATATTAAATCTCCATTGAGCGAACCCTGCCCGCCATATCCCCGTAGCCGTTGATGGCATAGGAGATGTACTGTAGCACCGTGTCCGACCAGCCGTAAATATAATAGGTCAGTTGATCGACTGGTGGAACGACGGCAGTCCGGTAGGGTGCGATATCAATTATAAAGGCCCTGGCCTCCGGGTTGACTTTTTTCCGGTAAGCCTTTAGCTCCCCGTAAAAGGGACTTCCGGTATTCTGTTGCTCATCGGTAATCAGAATTATATTATCTACCTTCTCTTTTTTCGCTGTTAGCTTCCTCATGGGGGCTCCGGTATCAGTTCCGCCACGTGCATAGATCCTTTCCGCCTGGGTTAATATTGAGTCATGCATTGAAGCCCTGGCCTCTTCCACCTCGGTATCAAACAGCCAGAAAATAGCGTTGCCCAGGGTCTTTTTAAACAAGGCAAGGGCAAATACAGACCCTGTTCTCAAGTACTCGCCATTCATAGATCCCGATATATCCAGAAAAATGGCGGTCTTGCCCGGGATATCTGGCAGGTTGTCAAAGGTCAGCTCCACAGCCTGGCGCAAAACATCCCTAACCCAGTCACTTTTCACATTCTCAAAGGCGTTAATAAACCGGAAAGGCATTATCTTTGATTTTTGGAGTATCTCCCTGCTGGTCAAGCGCCCGGTTATATATTCACGGTTTTCATCAAGCACCCCGGCGCGGTCCAGCGTATTCAGATTGCGCAGTAGGGCAAATACAGGCATCTGGGGGAGAATGGCATTCCAAATCTCTCTGCCGGGTTTAATGGCACCTGTAACTATTTCATGGGGGAGCCTGCCCCCGGTAATCAGGCTGATTTGTTCTTCTACAGTGTCGGCCAGCTTTAAACTTTCAAAGGCTGCTATTTGCGGCAAATCTGAAAGATCAGCCTCCTGGCCTGTGAGATATCTGAATATCTGTTTTTGCCTTTCGTTTACCGGCTTGGGGTGAGTGGTCGCCACAGCGTCTCCCAGGCTGTAGCCCCTTCCCCGCCCGTTATATTTAAGTGCCCAGTACTCATTAACTATGTTTAGAAAACCTGCCACCTCACGCTTTACGGCCCGGCCGCCCTGCCCCCTGCCCAGCCCGGACAGAATGGTCAGAAAATCCGCCAAATCAGATGGAATTTGAATAACACTGTTAAAGACCCTGGAGAAAAGCCCTGTATCAGCCTTGGACAGGTAGGCCAACCCCAGCAGCGGCTGCAGCCGCATCAAGCCCTCATTTCTGGCAAAAACAAGTGCACGGGAAGCGAACTCCGGATCCTCAGCCATCATCCGGGTGTGAATATCCATAGCCTCCTGAAGCAGCTCTTCACCGTCGGCATAATATGTATTGCCCAGAGTATTGGTCATCAGTGTCTGCAAGTATTGTTCGGCCAGTGGCCTTTCATAGGCCGGGAAACCGTCTCTGTTACTAGTGGTAAATAACCAATTACCGAATATTTTATTAGCTCTTGACATAATTGCTTCCTCCTCCCAGGGTATGGATTAGCGAGGAAATAAAGCCGGAGTCGCGGTGCATAATAATCTACCCGCCTATTGGCGGCACAGGAACTTGGACCTGCAATTTACCGCTGGAGGATGAAGTAACCCCGGCGTCCGCCTCACTGGGCCCCTGCGAAGAATATATTCAGTTGCGAGGAAATATGGCCTGGGCCGCGGGGTGGCAAAAACCCCCGCTGAAAGAGCCGAAGTAACCCCGGCCTTCGCCTCGCAATATTTTTCAAAAGAGCGAGGAAAGGGTTTTGAGGTACTATTCATCTGGCAGTTACCTATCCATCAAGAAAAGCGCTTACCAGATCCCGAAGTAACCCCAAATACGCCTCGCTCATAGAGGTATTTTTAACGAGGAAAAAGTGTTGAGGTTTCCACGCCTTATGGCGGGGCAGGATTTGCACCTGCAATCATTAAGATTTGCTGAAGTAACCCCAACGGCGCCTCGCTAATAATACAGTAATATAACGGTTAAAAAACCAAACGAGGAAAAGGCGCTGGGGTACGTGGTGCTCTACCAGCTGAGCTACCGGCCTGCCTT
>CBEULQ010000653.1:0-2370 GCA_965543975.1 uncultured Desulfocucumis sp.
TGTCTGAGCATGGCAAACGGTGGACAAGCCGCCCAGGTCATTGCGGTCACACATGGAATAGAGGGGGAGCAGCCCTATGGCCGCATGTTCGGTGGCATGCAGCCCGCCCATCAAATTAAAACCATATTCTTCTGCTGCAGTTGCCACGGATTCATCCATAACAATCCACATTCCCGTGGTTTCCAGGATCCGTTCCGGCAAGTCGAGCCGACCGCTGCCGACAATCTGCCCGGTCTTTTCATGCTTCTTGATAAATCCGGTTACTTTAGTGGTCACTTTTAGTTGGCCGGTAAACAGGTTGTGACCGTATAGCGTTTTTGTCCTGTCAGTTGCCAGAATTTCAGTTGACTTATCCCTGCCGCACATGGTGTAGTAATCCACATCCTGTTGCTTCATCAGGGCGGTTGAGGTGTCCAGGTCAAGGCTTTTGACGATAAAGGTGTTGCCCTGGTGGGTATATACGGCGCCCGGATACACCTCGGACATGGCTGCGTTCTCGTCCAGGACTTCGACCAGGTGGTTGTTCTGCCCGGCGTCCCTTAAGTGAACCACGGAGGATGTGCTGGAGCGCACGTTTACCCGTTCGGCCGGGTATGTCTGGCCGTTGTAATAATAAGTATCCTCTGAGCATACCAGATCCCCATCTTCCTCAAGCAGCACCAGGAGTTCCTGGAAGTTTTGCTCCCAGAGGGGGTAGTCGGCGGGAGTAACCGGCAGTTCATGAGCTGCGCACAGGGTATGCCCTATCAGTATATAAGGGTTGTCGGGATCAATCAGGGCCATCTCGCTGGGTTTGGCAAACAATGCCCCGGTATTGCGGATGAAGTACTGATCCAGCGGGTTTTCCACGGCGATGAAGATAACAAGTGATTCCTTTTTGCTGCGACCGACCCTGCCGGCCTGCTGCCAGGTGGAAGCTATCGTCCCGGGGAAGCCGGCGATAATACAGACTTCGAGGTCTCCGATGTCTATTCCTAACTCCAGGGCGTTTGTGGAAATAACGCCCAGTAAAGAGCCGTTAAACAGCGCGCTCTCAATCTTTCTTCTTTCGGCAGCCAGGTAACCGCCGCGGTAGGCCATGACCTTTTGCATGTACTTTTCGTTATTCAGGTTTTCCCTGGTAAAACGCAGGATCCTTTCAGTAACCTGCCTGGCTCTGGAAAAGGTTATCGTCCGGTAGCGGCTTTCCAGGCAGACGGACAGCAGCCAGGATACTTCACGGATGTATGGCGTAAGTGCAGGCGGTCGCCAGAGCACAAATTTCATTTTTCCCTTCGGCGCCCCGTTGTCGGCTATCGGATGCACAGGTTCACCGGTTAGTCGCGAGGCATGCTCCTGCGGGTTGGCTATGGTGGCCGAGCAGAGAATGAAGGCGGGATCTGCGCCGTAATGCCGGCAAATTCTCTTCAGGCGCCTTAAAACTTGAGCTACATGGGTACCGAAGACACCGCGGTAATTGTGCATTTCGTCTATAACGATGTATTTTAAATTTGTAAAAAAACGGTGCCATTTCAGGTGGTTGGGCATGATCCCCTGGTGCAGCATGTCCGGGTTGCTCAAAATAACAGAGGCTTTTTCACGCAGAAACAGTTTTTCTCCGTCAGGGGTATCGCCGTCATAAACACCGGCTTTAACCTGAAGGCCGAAATCTAATAATGTTTCAAGCTGGTCCCGTGCCAGTGATTTGGTAGGAAAAAGGTAAAGAGCAGTGCTGTCGGGGTTTGATAAAAGGTTGTCCAGCACGGGCAGGTTGTAGCACATGCTTTTCCCGGAGGCCGTGGGGGTGACGACCACGATATTTCTACCCGCGCGTAAAGCATCAATGGCGTCCGCCTGGTGGGTAAAAAGGTTGGCGATGCCTTTGCGGCGAAGCGTTTCTTCAACTAATGGGTGTAAGGGAGCTGCAGCCTGTTTAAATTTCTCCAACCGTGGCGGCAGTTCTTCTATATGAATGATTTGTCCTCTATATAAAGGGTGAGATTGTATCTTTTCCAGTAATTTATTCATTACAGGTACTCCCAAAAACAGCTTTTTCAATCAACGAGGGATTTTACATTAATCATATCATTTTTGCATGTTGGGGAACAATTTTGATTTTCCGCATTGCCAGTGATCCTGAAAATGAGTTGCATCTCGCTAACAGCCTGTAAGACCCCGTCCTCGAAGGCCGGGGTCTTACAGGCTGTAAAGCTCAATTGCTTTTGATTTAAGTATCTTCATCAGAGAGGTCTTTGGCCCGGATCAGATCTTCCAGCAGCTCCAGTTGGACCTGCTGGATTTCTATCAGCTTCTGCCATTGATGCATTATCATGAAATCTATTTTCTCATGCAATTGCCTGATCTCCAACTCTGCCTTCAGGTTGATGCGAT
>CBEULQ010000654.1:0-2367 GCA_965543975.1 uncultured Desulfocucumis sp.
AAGCAAGTCTAGGCGTTGTCATCGGTTCCACCAAATTAGTAAAACCTATCTTAAGAGTAGCTAAGAAGCCTGCTGTAAAAGCCGTAAAAAAAGCTGGTATATTCGTTAAGAGGACGGGTGAAACTGTAAGCAAAGGATGGAAAGTTGGAAACCCAGTCAATGCTTTGACAAGAAAAGGAAACTATCCGTCCTGGTCGACTGTTAAGAAGAGGGTATGGAAAAATGAAGCCCATACCAAACCAGATAAGTACTCACCAGAAAATCTTAAACTAATGAAAAAAGGAAATGCACCACAACATCCCGAATATAAAGTACCGAAAGAAATACATCATAAGAATGGTCGGGGAGGAACCGATCCTCATAACCCGGATAATCTGGAAAAACTGTGGCCGTGGGAACATTCAGACGCTGACCCATTTAGACATTACAACGGCCCACGCCCGTAAAAAGGAGTCTTTTATGATCAAATCAATTGGTAAAGAACGAATCTATAACAAAGATTTTGCTAGCCGTGGTAGAGAAGATGTTGTCTTGTGGGATGTGCAAAAAATTGGTGATGGTCAACTAATAAAGGTGACCTTCATCAGCAAGAACTCCCAATATCACCAGGGAATTAGATTAGCAACGGATAAAGGCATTGAGGTGAATGGGCAGACTTACCCAAGTATCATGTTATGGGAACACTCGGCACCTAAAGATGTAATCTGCAAATGCTTTACGGATGATGGGTTGCTAAGCATTTATAATATCTGGGATGAAGGGGATGGGAGAGAGTCTCAGGCACATTCTTCGGGGATGTTGATCGAGGAAAATGGCAAAACCCTAACCTATCGTTGTAATGATTACGGATTCGAGACAAACTTTGACGAGCTAGTATTTTCAATCGAAATGATGTAACAATCGTCTAGGGCAGCAAGAATACGACTGAATGCAATGCGACAGGGGACGGTTTTTAAAGGGGACAATCGGAAGTTTTGCGCGAAAAAAAGGCTCAACTGGCGGATATTCACTGCCTATTGAGCCTTAAAAATTGCATACGCACAAAACTAACGTGCAAAATTTTTGATTGCCCCAGAAGAATGAAGTCGCGACTGTCCCGGGCTATGGGATTTCAATTTTTTAGTATTGGCTTTTAATATTTAACCTCCCCCTTTTTTTGAATAAAAAGAGTTTTTTTTCGTTAAACCAGCTTAATTTGGACATACCTTCCCCCTCCCCACTTAAGGGGCTTTAAAGTAAATATTCAGTTCCCAGCCATCATGGTGAAGCCCCTGGGTGTAAGGAATACACTGCCCGAAGTTTACCTTCCCCGCATACCGGACATACCGTTACATCCCTGCCCATAAGAATACAAAGAATCTCAATGGTTTTAAGACCTTCAAATTTGGGTTTGTAGCTAGGGCTACAGGTTAGTTTTCTGCACAGCGCCAGATTTGTCTTTTTGTTCCTGTTGGCAAGCAGTCCATAATGCCTGATTTTGACAAAACCTTTCGGAAGGGAACAAGGGGACGGTTCTATTGTTTTCCATTAATGATGTGATACATTAAGAAAAAATGCAGGGAGGCATTATTGTGTCACGTCAAGCTCGAGAAAAGAGTCAGAGCGGTATTTATCATGTAATGTCAAGAGGAATCAATGGACAGGACATTTTTAACGATGAAGAAGATTTAATAAGATATTTGGAAACACTTAACCGTGTTAAGCAGAATAAGAGAATTGAAGTATATGGATATTGTCTGATGGAAAACCACTTGCAATTACTTATTAAGGAAGGTGAAGAAGGGCTTGCATCAGCAATGAAGAGAATAGGTATCGCATATGCCCGCTGGTATATTGGAAATATCATCGTAGAGGATACGTATTTCAAGATCGATACAAAAGTGAAGGTGTGGATGATGATGCGTATCTTTTAACTGTTATTCGGTACATTCACCAGAATCCGGTTAAAGCAAATATTGTAGAAAAACCATAAAGCTGGAGGTGGAGTAGCTGTAGTGCCTATTATGGTATGCAGGAATATCCTCCAGGACTTACAGAAACTTCATTCATCCTGAACATATTTTCAGAAGATAAAAGAGATGCCAAGCAGAGAACATGGGGACGGTTCTATTGTTTTCTACTAAATGATGTGATACATTAAGAAAAAATGCAGGGAGGCATTATTGTGTCACGTCAAGCTCTAATGCGACAGGGGACGTTCTCCTTGTCGCATTTTTATTGCACCTTTTAGTGGCATATAATTGGAATGGCAACGGTGATAACAAAAAAGATAAAGACCAAGATCAAGGCAATAACGGCAACAACGGTAAGGGCAAGGACAAAAATCATGAAAAACAGAACGAAAAAGCCCGGGAAAATGCAAAGGAT
>CBEULQ010000655.1:0-2366 GCA_965543975.1 uncultured Desulfocucumis sp.
CAAAGTATGGTCATTTCTTATCACCCTGTGACAGGGTACAACAAGCAGTATTCTGTTGGAGCCCATAGCTCCACCCACTGCCCTGGCCGCTTGGGGATTACCAGCCAGGGATGCGATATCACCGTAGGATCTGACCTCACCCCAGGGTATCTCCTTTACCAGGGATAAAACCCTTTTTCTGAAAGGTGTGCAATAACTCCAGTCCACCGGCAAGGTAAACTCTGTGGGCTCTCCGGAAAAATACTGCTCCAGTTCCAACCGAATTCTTTTAATGAAACCGACATCCTCTGCCTCTCTTATTTCATGGGGAACTTTGTGACAGATTTCCAACAATTCAATATCAAGCTTACCAAATGCGCCGGCAATTGTTTCTTCCGGCAAAGTCAAAGCAACCAGCCCTTTCTTCGTCCAGGCCGCCCCCATGAATCCTGCCCGGGTTTCGATATAAGTCTTCTCTATCCTATTAATAGCAACCATCCTTTCCGTGCCGATGAAATTATCCGACACTTGGTCCAACTGTCCTAAAGTGGGCTTCCTGATTCATCGTAGATTGTATGCCTAAAGGATTCCTCAAATAGATCACTATTCCTATCAATATATTACCGCAAACAGGAGTTCCGGCAAAGAAAGATTCATCCCACCGCTTTAGAGGTGGGGGACTTCACGGTTAATGATTTTATAACCTTATATGTAGAATCTCTTACCGCTGAACCCTGGCCGTACTGGCTATAAACAGCGCCAGTCCCGATAATATGGCCAACCCGCCAGCCAGTTGCATCACCCCCGGAACCTGACCGAAAATGAAATAGGCCAGTATAGTCGCACCCACCGGCTCCCCCAATATACTAACCGATACAACCGCCGCTTTAACGTAGCGCAAGGCCCAGTTGAACACCGTATGGCCCATGATGGTAGGAATCAGGGCAAGGGCCGCGAACCACAACCATGTCATGCCCGGATACGGGTACATTGGGTCCCTGTAAGCGATTATGTTTCCAATGAGCAGCACAGCAGCAGTTGCCACATAAACAACATAAACGTAAGGAATCAATTCCAGCCGGTTGCGCAGCCCACGGCCAATAAGCACATAACCAGCCACAAAAAAAGCCCCGGCAAAGGCCAGCAAATCCCCCAGCAGGGCTCTCCCTCCTATCTGAAAATCACCTATACCTATAATAACGCTACCTACCAGCGCCAGCACAGCTCCCCCGGCGCCCCTTGAAGTAATTTTTTCTCCATAAAATAGGTAGCCTCCGCTAATTACGAAAAGCGGCTGAAGGGTCACCAGTACAGTAGAACTGGCTATGGAAGTATAGTTAAGCGAGGTAATCCAGAAGGAGAAATGCAGGGCCAGAAAAATTCCGGCCAAACAGGCCAGCCCCAAATCTCTGCCTTTCATTTCTTTAATCTGCCTTATCCCGTTATTTATAACAAATGGAGTTAGTATCAGCACTGTGAATAACATACGGTAAAAGGCAATAATTAGCGGTGGTGCATCGGCAAGCTTGGTGAATATTGAAGAAAAGGCGGCTGCCAGCACACCTGCCAGTATAGCCACATATGGGTTAACTAAAGATCTATCTGTGTCATGCATAGTTGTTAACAGGTCAACTGGCATGAACCGGATTAGAGGTTTGCGGTTTGCAAAACCTCATTCAGACATCCGGACATGTAATTACCCGTCGTCTTCCCCCCATCCTGATAAGCATATGTCCTGCTTGCCGTCAACCCGTTTTCATTTCCTGCCGGCGTCACCGGGCAGAATGGAGAGGCGGGCAGCTTAAACACTGAACAGTTCGGTGGAAAGATATCTTTCCCCGGTATCGGGCAGCAGGGTCACAATCATTTTGCCGGTATTTTCATAACGGCGGGCCAGTTGCATGGCAGCAAAAGCCGCTGCTCCGGATGATATACCTACCAGCAGCCCCTCTTCCCGGGCCAGCCTGCGGGCAGTGTCCATGGCTTCGGAACCCTGGACTTTAATTATTTCGTCAATAAGATGTGTTTTCAAAATTTCCGGCACAAATCCCGCTCCTATGCCCTGGATGGGGTGGGCCCCGGGCTGCCCTCCGGACAATACCGGGGAATCATACGGCTCTACGGCCACAACCTTCACACCCGGTTTGCGGTTCTTTAAAAACTCACCCACTCCTGTTATAGTTCCGCCGGTTCCAACCCCGGCAACAAAAATATCCACCATTCCGTCCGTGTCTTCCCAGATTTCCGGTGCGGTGGCCAGATAATGCGCCTCCGGATTGGCAGGATTCGCAAACTGCCCGGGAATAAAAGATTTGGACAAACCGCCTGCAAGCTCTTCGGCTTTCTTTATAGCTCCCTTCATTCCCTCCACACCCGGGGTCAACACC
>CBEULQ010000656.1:0-2362 GCA_965543975.1 uncultured Desulfocucumis sp.
CCCTGATGGATTATGTGGGCATATTCCGAAATGGTCCGGATTTGCAGAAAGCGGAGGAAAAACTCCAGGAACTCTACAAGCGTTCTCTTAAAATCGGCCTCCGCTCCGACGGCAAGTGGGCCAACCCCGAACTGGCTTTGGCCCTGCGCGTGCCCGGCATACTGAAGCTGGCTTTGTGCATATCATACGGCGCGCTGACACGCACCGAGAGCAGGGGCAGCCACGCCAGGGAGGACTATCCCAAACGGGATGACGTAAATTGGCTTAAACGAACCCTGGCCTACTGGCCCGAAGGCAACGAATTGCCTGATCTGAAATACGAGCCCGTAACAATTACCGAACTACCGCCCGGCGATCGCGGTTACGGCGAATCCTCCGCATCATCCGCCGGCGACAAAAAATAACCAGGAGGAGGGTAAAATGAGTAATCGCCAGTTAACATTCAGCATTTTCAGATACAAACCCCAGGACCCTGACGCGAAGCCTCGCATGCAGAATTATCAGTTACAAGAAGAGCAGGGTATGACAATTTTTGTGGCGCTTGGCAGAATCCGCGAAGAACAGGACCCTTCCCTGATGTTTGATTTTGTATGCCGGGCCGCCATCTGCGGCTCCTGCGCCATGATTATCAACGGCAAGCCAAGGCTGGCCTGCAAGACTCTGACAAGGGATCTGCCGTCCACCATAACTCTAATGCCCCTGCCGGTATTTAAACTTATCGGCGACCTTGCAGTTGACACCGGCACATGGTTCAGGCACATGTCCCTGAAAACCGAATCATGGGTCCATACCAGCAAAAAATTTGATCCCAAAGCCATTGAGGAACGCATGGACAATGATACGGCTCTGGAGATTTACGAGGCTGAAAGGTGCATCGAGTGCGGCTGCTGCATAGCCGGCTGTGCCACAGCAAATATCCGGGAAGACTTCCTGGGTGCGGCGGGAATCAACCGTGTGGGCAGGTTTATGCTGGACCCAAGGGATGAGCGTACCAGCGACGATTATTTTGAAGTTATAGGCTGCGATGAAGGCGCCTTTGGATGTATGGCCCTGATGGCCTGCGACGACAACTGCCCCATGCAGCTCCCCCTGCAAATGCAATTGGCATTCGTACGCCGCAAAATGGCCCAGGCCGGACTTAAAGCAAAAACGAAGGTTGCATCGTTATGACAAAGAGTGCAGCAGGCCCGGCAAAACCGGGCCTGCTGCCTTCATAAAGGCCGTTCAAAAACAAGTATGGCGCGAAAGGAGAAGCCGTCCAGCGAGCCTGACAAAGCCAGACGAGAGTTTTTGGAACGGCCTGATAATAAATAAGTAATTAGTCCCAGCAATAAGAGCTACATATCTTATTTACAGTGTGACAATAAACCTCATATTATATACTCAATATACCAAAAGATACACATTTGGCAAAGCTTCCGAAAGGTAGTGACGCAAAGCTAGAGGGTCTAAGGGCGTTAAAGCGCCTATGACAGCCAGTTGCCCCGTTAAGTCGGGTCCTACGGCTATAAACCCTCTATGCTTTTCTTAGGGGGGTTATTTATGTCCGCAAAAAGCGTGATTATCATAGACAGGTCAAAATATGTAAGAGAGCTATTGAAACTACTCTTCACTAAAAACAACTGCAAAGTCTATGAAGCCGATGACGAAATTAAAGCTGTCGCGGTAACCGCCAATCAAAAGCCACAGATCATAATGATGTCCCTCTCATTCGACCGTCACAATAATTTCAGCCTGGTAAAGAAACTTAAAAATCTGAACCGTTGCACCGTAATTGCCTATTCAGACACCGTTTCCAGGTCTGACGTAGTGGCAGGGTTTGTGGCCACCGTAGACGATATACTGCTTAAACCATGGCAACAGCAGGAAAGGCTGTTTAAATATTTTATATTCAGCCCCGGGGACGTAAGACGGGGATTATTGTATCCACAGGGTAAGATTACACCCCCTCAAAATGCTAAAGCATTCCAAAGTACCGCCGGCGATCCCGGATATATTGAAGGTGGTATATTTAGATGGCCGTTAAAAAAAGCCAATTAATTGACGCCTGACATCAACCGGGGGCAAGGGGTGACTCGTTAGTGAAGAAACACCGGCTGTATGCTGTAAACAGCAGAATAAACGGTATAAGGTTTTCAATATCCCGGAAGCCCGACCCCTGTTATTACAAATACATAGGAGCGGTAACAGCCCAGACCCCTGACCAGGCCATTCTCCAGATAAGCAGGAGAATAGCAATCGGTGATATAATAATAACCGGCGGCACAGCCCGGATAAAGCTCTCCCAGGGGTGGGCGGAAGTACTGTTCAATGAAAAGGAAGTATTCTCCAAAAGCCCCTCCTGCCTGCTGTAGAAAGAATA
>CBEULQ010000657.1:0-2359 GCA_965543975.1 uncultured Desulfocucumis sp.
ATAATAAAAACTGTCACCAGCGAGTGACACCATAACTTATGCTCGGCTTTCCGAGTTTTCCTAACGTCTGTATCACAGATACAGCAACCTTTTATATGGGGACGTTACGGATTCGACAGGGGTAGTTTGAGCTTAGGTGGCGAGTCGAGGGGATCGGCCTCGTTAAAACGTCAACGCCTATAACTGGCAAACAAAACAACAACTTCGCTTTCGCAGCTTAATACTGCATAGCGGTTCGCCCCTCCATCGCCCATGTGGTAGGGTAGCGGACTCACTCTAAGTGGGCTACGCCGGATTCCACCGCCTGAGGATGAAGGAAGAGAACAACCAGGCTAGCTGGCCGGCCGCCTGTCGGTAGGCAAAAGGACCAGCGAATCGCCAATATGCCGACTACACTCGTAGAAGCTTAAGTGCCAATATCTTTGGACGTGGGTTCGATTAGTAATTAGTCGCCTTGCGTGGCAACATGCAAGTGAAAATCCGGCTTTATCGGTGAAACCTAAGTCGCGAGTAGCGATAAGGCAATGCCGAGTGGTATGTGGAGCAATCCAACAGCCATGTATCGACTTATAGGCTGCCAACCTGGCAGTACTAGGATGCGTGATCTGCCCGGGAGTCCGGGTAAAACTAAATCTCGCATAAGACGCCGGAGGACCTGGTGAAACAGGTTCAAGATATAGTCAGTGCCATGACGAAAGCATGGAATAGCACGTCCCACCGTCTCCACCAATACATATGTTGGTGGATTTTTATTTTTTTATGACATAAAGCATAAGTTTGCCAAATGGCAGGCTTATGCTTTCTTTTATTATATAAGTAACTATAAAACCATAGTCTTTTTAAATCCTAAAGAAAAAGTCTTCAAATTCTATTTTTGCTTTTAACATTTCGGGTTTATATTTGCCATTGCGTGGAGTAACTAACTCGTAAAGACTTAATATCCACAATGCCCGTATTCGCTTTCGATCGATTCTTATAAAAGGGTGTATTTGTTTTAATGTGGATAGTACCTCAAATTTGTTTTTAATACTTAAAGTATAAGAGGATTTGTGAACTTCTGGTCTATAATTCTTCTTATTAATTATTACTCCTCCAATTAGTGACTGGACATACACCAAAAGTTCCTTATCTGTTGAAGCAATAGTAATGGTTGGTCGACGGTGTTCCTTTTCATGCATCCTTGTTAGAGTAATGGTGCCTTCTCCATCTATAATACCTGCAATATAGCTTGCTTCCCACGCTTCCACTTAATCTTCCTCCCCTTTCTCACTTAAATGAAAACATACGTTCTTATATTTATTTTATCTGAAGTATAACTTGTTGAAAAGATACTTCACTTTTCATAGTTTTTCATCTCCAAAGGAGTCAGTTTCTCTCCCTTCAACAAATACAAATAGTCCCATTACCAAGGAAAATGGGCTCAACCATAATAAAATCAGCTTGGGTTAAAAGCACTCTTTCGTTTTAATGGAGCAAACAACCGACAAAAATTGTATAACCCTGTCGAATGCTCTCCATGGAAGTTATGAATCCCTGCTTCTGAAAGGGGGTGAGATAGTGCGCATCCGGCATTTTATTCTGATGGGTGTATTTTTAGGGGCAGCCTCTTTCTTTCCGTATAATGCATTGGCAGAGAAAAATGGTTCAGCCGATCAACCGGTACCCCAAAACACTGAAGTACGAACTCAGGTTTTACATAAAGCCGATACTCCAGAGGCCACGAATAAAGCAGTCCCCGTTATTCCTGATAGCGTAAATAAGAATCCAGAACAAGTGGGTCAAAAACCAGTGCAGAAGCCTGATTCCCGGCCAACCCAATTCATTAAGCCTGTTCAAAAGTTACCAGACAAAACGGATAGGAGTAATAAAAAGGTTATTCCTTCTAAAAAAAAGAAGATAAAGGCTGGGAAACCTCCTGAACCTGTTGAATTGGAGAAAGACCAGACATCGAGTCAAGCAAAGCCAAAAGATGTCACTCCTAAGTTTACAAAGGCGTCTAAGGTACTTCCTCCAAGTCAAAGGAAATACGAGGCAGATCAACACAGCCACACTCCAGGCGGAAGTGCCAAGCCAGAGACTTTTACAGAAGATGAAAATCCTTTAGTTTCAAAAAAGAAACGCAGTTCTCTGAATTTGGCGGAGGAACCTTTAATAGAGGACAAACAGAAATCTTCTTCTGACAATAGGAAGAATCCTAGAGTCATTGAGATCATGAGTAATCCTCCACAACGAACACAATCGCCTGGAGGGCAATCAAATGAGCAATTCAGCGCGGGGGCAGGCATGATAAGCTTTATTTCAGGTTTGCTTGACTGGAATGAATACTTTGGCTGGAATCATGGCCGTATCTATAATTCCC
>CBEULQ010000658.1:0-2357 GCA_965543975.1 uncultured Desulfocucumis sp.
GGTTAACATTTTTTAACTTAAAAGCGAATATGTATTCGCTAAACATTGAAAAGATTACAAGGTAAAGAGTTTGATTAGTAGCGTGAATACCAGAGTGTTCCTTCCGTCCTGCTTTATAGCACTCATTAATGGATCATGGAAATTTTACTGGGAGTGAGTTTATGACTGTTTCCGCTAGTGAATTCAATGAGCGAATGTCCCGTCTTCAGCGAAGTGTTGCTGCTGAAGGGCTTAATTTGTTTGTCGTTTCTTCGGAGGAAAGCATCTATTACCTTACCGGTGTATCTTACAAACCCATGGAAAGACCGTTCTTTATCCTGGTCCGGCCCCGGGAGGAACCAGAACTTCTGGTTCCTATAATGGAACGGGATCACCTGGCAAAGGCTTTTTCAGTTAAACGGATTAAAACGTACTGGGACTACCCGTCACCCACAGGAAAGGGATGGGAGGAAAAGCTCCACGATTTGATTGGCAGCGTCCCGGCTATCGGAGTAGAGCCGTCTTTACCGCTGGAAATCTGGCAGTTGCTGGCCGAGCATAAACCGGTTATGCTGCCTCTGATTGAGAGGATGAGGTTAATTAAGTCCCCGGCTGAGATTGAAATGCTACGCCACTCAGCACGCTATGCCGATATGGCTGTTGCACGGGTTATCCGGGCGGCTTATTACGGGGTTTCGCTGCTGGAGTTGTTTAGCAAGGGCCGTGCGGTACAGATACAGATGATTAAAGAGGTCGGTTATGATCCCATCCTTTCAAGTGTGCTGGCGGGAGCTTGGCCGGCGCCGGGGAGCGCCATGCCGCACGACGTCCCCTCGGTGGAGGCAAGGCTTAAAGAAGGGTCCCATATCGCCCTGAGTCTGATGCGGGTTCACGGTTACTGCGCGGAGTGTGAGAGAACCTTTTTCCTTCTCCCGCCTTCCGGGGAATTTCGCAATGCGTTTGAAGCCATGACGGAAGCCAGGCAGAGGACTTTTAACAGCTTACGCCCCGGCATTTCCTGCGCAGAGCTAGACTCCATTGCAAACGGCTTCCTTCGTAAAGAAGGTTTTGGCGAATACCTGCTCCACCGCACTGGCCACGGTTTTGGCCTCAGCACCCATGAAGGGCCGTGGGTGGCTGAAGGGTCGGAAGATATACTGGCCCCGGGAATGCTTATCAGTATTGAGCCGGGCATCTATATACCGGGTGTGGGTGGTATACGTCATTCTGATACGATCCTGGTTACCAAAGACGGCTACCAAACCCTGACCCGCCATCCAACCGACCTGGAGAATATGACAGTCTGCGGTACTAAGCTGCTGCAGCGGTTTAAGGGTTCTTTAATCCGCCGGACAGCCGGGCTGAAATAGCTTTAATAGCTCCTTAACGGCTGCCCGCTGGGCGGCTGTTGAAAACCTAGTGGTTCATCCGGACTACCGGAGCGTGGGCATAGGTGCCACCCTGGTGGGTTCGGTTTATGATCTGGCCCGGACTCCCTCCGCCTCCGCCAAATATCAGCAATAAACCACCTGCGGGCGGTTTATTATTTTACTACCCCTGCTAATCAAAAGCGTATTACCCGCGTTGGGCCCGTGGCCTGGGCTAGGGCGTCAATTAAACGGGCTTGCTTTTAGACCAATTCTCGGAGGACTAAAGGGACTCTCATCGAGATAGCGCCGGCGGAGGCTGACTGTGGCCGCCAACGGGGAGAAATTTAAAGCATAGTCTGCGCTCGGAGAGACTGCTGTGGTCGTTCTTTCGGACGGTGGGTTCGACTCCCCCCGCCTCCACCAAAATATCAGCATAAAACCACCTTCGAGGTGGTTTTGTTTTATCTGGGGATTGTAAACCAAGCCACTTTTTTTAAACCACAGAGCACACTGACACAGAGATTTATTTAAGTGTCCCTCCTATGTGCCAGAGAACCGTCCCCTGTCACGCACTGATACGACATCTTTAGGCATGTGGAGACGGTAGTGCTGATGACTAATAGTGGGTTGGAGGACAAATAAGAGGTTCAACTACTATATGTAGTGGTTCTGGAGCAAAAAGTGAGCAAAAACAGGCTGAAAGAGTGCAATTTTCGGCCCGTTTTTTTGCGCGTTGTATAGATGACATGGGGATATTTAATGATGATAGTGGGTAACATCCTCCGGGCGAAGTAGTTATAATAAAGATGAAAAGCAATATTTATATAGCTCGTTAATATTCTCCTTTAATTACAAAAAACGAGCCCCGAATTGTTCCAGCTAGTTTAGACTTCTGCCTAGCAAACTTAAACTTCCCTTCTAACTCCTTTGGTACCTCCATCCCCTCAGAAAGCATAAAACCAACGGCCCGCTTCTTAGGGTCATCAACCGTATACATGACGTTGACCT
>CBEULQ010000659.1:0-2355 GCA_965543975.1 uncultured Desulfocucumis sp.
ATTTCACTGGTGAACCGTGAGGAATGCCGGAAACTGTTGGCTGAAATTCTAGAACTCAGCACCACGGATGATGTTCGTAAAAAATTAGAAGATTTTAAAAAAGAAAATAACCTGAATCATTAAATAGAATTATCCAAAGTTAGGCCGCTTTTTTGCCGTGAAAAAGCTCAAGCAAAAAAGATAGCTTGAGCTTTTTCATGTGCCTAACTTCATATAATTGGCTTAGAATAATGGGAAATTCCTCACACTTTTGCTTGAGGGGGCTAAATTATGCTCATAATGCAGCAATCGTTAATTATCCCTTTTTTCCTCCCAAAGTCGTATGCGTTCTTCAAAACTCACTTCTTTGTGTATTTGATGCAGCATCCATAGATAGCCGAAAGCGTCGCTAAATATGGCGTTTGACACTCCACAATCAGACAATTCAGTCACCGGTTGCACCTCAGTACAGCCCGCGCTGATCGCCTTTGAAAATGTTTCCTTGATGTCAGGGACAAGAATATTAAACCAAATCGCTTTGGGTTCATCCGGGTTTGGCGCTTTCAACCCGAATTTCGGGTTTTCATCCAACATGTGAAAGCGTACTCCGTAAAGGGTAAAAATGACTTCATTTTCACCTTTAGGAAAATCTGAAACCTCAACACGTTCGATATCAAATATTTTTTCGTATAGTTCCAATGCTTTCAAGCTGTCTGTAATAACCATATCAATTTCTACTCCGACCATTTTGAACACACTCCTTTTATAGATTAACTGAATATTTTGCTTCATTTTGCAGAAGCCGCCGTATGCCTTCCACGTCCTCTAACGTAATGCCTGCAAATAGAAAAAAGCTGGCGGGTGCTTCTTTGGGCACCCGTCACGGCTTTCACTTGCTGATGTTGTACTTTTCCAGGGTTGAGGTCACCTTGGTGTCCCCGGAGATGAATTCGCTCTTGATCATCCCAACCCCTTCCTTGTAGTACTCATAGATCGTGGAATGCTCGTTGCTTATTTTGACCTTGACGCAGCTCTCGAAGTTCCCTGCGGGTGTATAGACGGTGGCCTTTACGTCCACACTTTCCCTCAGTACACCACTCTGGTCTACCCAACTGGTGCCCACTTCCAGAGGCGCCTTCAAAATAATTGTATTGTCGTTTGGGGTGGTCTCGAGGAAATCTTTCCCGTCGTATTCCTCTCCCTTGAAAAAGACCCGGGTTACCGCGCAGTCGGTGGTTTCAAATACAGCCGCGCTAACCGTGCCGCCGTTGTCGGTCTTGGTTTGGGACAGGTTCCCTTTTTCATGTGTGACTTCCCGGTTAAAGGAGGCATATTCATTTCCCTCCCCCAGGTACTTCCAGGTGCTGCCCCTGGTTAGGGGGAAATAGTCCCCCGGGTTTTTCACCGTCTCCTGCTGTTTCGGTTTATCCTTGCCGCCACCTGTTTGCGGCGGTGTATTGAACGGCCCGGAGCATCCTACCATAATTAAGCCAAGCGAAACGAATACGCAAAGAATGCCTGCAGTAATGCGTAGCTTCACGGTTAACTCCTCCTTTTTTTTGATCCTATTTATTAACTCCCAAGAAAACCTGTTTCCTAAACGTCTATAAATTTAAAGAGATTATTAAAGGACTATTATATTGTTATTTTAAAAGTATATACGCCAATAAGTAAAGCGCCGGGGGGGTCTGTATGAAAACTGCGCCCACCGTTGGCTGACAGCCTCAATATGCCTATAAAATCAACAAGGGACTCTCTACAATAAAGGAGAGAATCCCTCTAAAATTATATATGGAACAAATCCCTCAGTCCAAGATCCCACTGCGTCCCTAATTCTTTCCTATTTTTGCTCTTTATTAATACCTCGACAACTACTCGATTAGGCTTAGTAAATATTAATGGATTATCTTCTTCTCCAAGCTCTCTATTAACCAGCCAAGCAATCTTTTCTTCTTCTATACTAAACTTAGCATCTACGCCAGGCTTATTTCCTCTGGCATCTAATCGTATCCATCTCTTTAAATCTCTTAAATATACTGCATTTAAGCCATGTAAAACCTTCTTGTTAGCGTCTTCATCTGAACAAAGTTTCTGATAACAGAAACCAGTCGGTATTCCAAAGAATCTTAGCATGGCTGCAAGTAAATGAGATTTAGCACAACAAATTCCATGACCATACTCGATAACCTCTGAAGCTTTACAAGTAACTTTCTGTTCCTCGATATCACCTGAATGATGGATATCATCCCGAACAAACTCGTAAATTCTCTTAATTAAATCAAATTCATCTTTTGTGTCTTTTTCAAGTTCACGGCACTTATCAACAATCAGTTTATTGTCGTAGTCTACAACATCGTTCATTTTTGTGTAATCTTG
>CBEULQ010000660.1:0-2352 GCA_965543975.1 uncultured Desulfocucumis sp.
GCACCGCCCTCGCCCATGTCGCCCAACCGGTATGCCTTTACTCTGTGGTGTCCCTTCAATTCTCTCTGGACCGCGGCTCTCAGCGCGCCGGTTCCTTTCCCGTGCACCAGATAGACTTTGGGCAGACCTGCCAGATAAGCGTCGTCCAGGTATTTCTCTATCTCCGGCCAGGCTTCATCAAAGGTCATTCCCCTGAGGTCCAGCTTGGTGGAAATTTCCCTGGCCTTATCGGATACCAGCGATCCCACCTGTGCACCTCCCCCGCCGGTAACCCTGGTATCCACAACCTGAATTTCGGACAAGGGGACGTTGACTTTGATTATACCCACCTGCACATGCACCTGGTCACCATCCGGGGCGGCCAGCACAAACCCCTTCTGGTTGTATTTGGGCAGAAAGATTTCCTGACCCGGGGTTATATCCCCGGGACTGATGCCGGAGGGTCTGCTTTTGGAGGATGAGGTCTTGGCATAAATCCTACCCTGCATTTCCCTTAATTTTTGCCGTGCCTCGTGTATGCCCATTTCCCTCTCCCGGGCTGCATCACTGGAAAGTCTGCCCCTCAGGTCCCGGACTGCCTCCTCGGCTTCCTGCCTGGCGTTTCTCACCAGAATGCGGGCTTCCTCCCGGGCTTTATCCAGCATGGCTTCCCGGCGCTGGATTAAGTTTTGCTCCATTTCCCGGTGGCGGGCCAGCAGGCTTTCCGCCTCCCGGCGGAGCTTTTCCGCCTCTTCCCGGTCCCTCTCCGCCTGCTGCCTTTCCTTTTCCAGGGTATTCATGAGTTCCGCAGCCTTAACCTGCTCTACCCCCATAAACTCCCTGGCCCGGCTGACCACGCCGGGATTCAGTCCCAGCCTGGAGGCAATTTCGAAAGCGTTGCTGCGGCCGGGCCTGCCGATTAAAAGCCTGTATGTCGGCCTCAAGGTAACCGAGTCAAATTCCACACTGGCGTTCTCCACACCGGGGGTGGCATAGGCAAAATTTTTCAATTCACTGTAATGGGTGGTGGCCACGGTTTTGGCCCCCGAAAAATGAAGCCTTTCCAGTATGGCCTGGGCCAGGGCGGCTCCCTCGGCGGGGTCGGTGCCGGCGCCAAGTTCGTCTAGCAGTACAAGGCTTTCCGGTCCCGCTCCTGCGATAATGCCCACTATATTCTTCATGTGAGATGAGAAAGTGCTCAGGGACTGCTCTATGCTCTGCTCATCGCCTATATCGGCAAATACCTCCCTAAAAATACCCGTTCCGGTGCCGGGTCCGGCGGGTATGTGCAGTCCGGACTGAGCCATCAGGATCAGCAGCCCCACAGTTTTCAGGGTTACCGTTTTACCACCGGTATTGGGGCCTGTTATAACCACGGTGTTGAAATCCCTGCCCAGGTGAATGCTTGCGGGAACCACGTCTCCGCTAAGCAGGGGGTGTCTCCCCTGTTTTATGTCCAACTGGGCACCCTGCAGCATTTGGGGCTCCCAGGCATCCATTTTTAGGCTGTACCTGGCTTTGGCCATTATAAAATCCAGCCTGCCCAGGGCTTCCAGGCTAACAGAAAGGTCATCCGCCCGGGATGCTACTCCCGATGAAAGCTCGGCCAAAATTTTGGCTATCTCCTGCTTCTCCGCGGCCTGCAGCCGGCGGATCTCGTTGTTGGCTTCCACCAACGCCATGGGTTCAACGAACAGGGTTGCCCCGCTGGCCGACTGGTCGTGAATAATTCCGGGAACTTCGGATCTGTATTCCTGCTTGACCGGAACCACATAACGGTTGTCTCTCATGGTTACAATGGGATCTTGTAAATACTTCTGATAAGATGGGGAGCGGATTATATTTTCCAGTCTGGCCTTAATCTGTGCCTGCAGGTTCACAAGGCTCCTGCGGATCTGGGACAGCGCTGAAGAAGCCCGGTCGGATATTTCCCCGCCGGGAAGTATTGATTCGTTTATTCTCTGCTCCATATCCCCGAACAGGCCGAGGTCAACGCCTATTTCATAAAGCAAAGGGTATTTATCCTGCCTCTCCAGCAGGAATTTTTTAACCCTGCGTATGGCGGTTAGTGTTCTGCCCACGGCCAGCAGATCCTCCGGCTCAAGCACCACGCCCCGCCTGGCTTGCTCCACCTGCCGGCGGACATCGTACCAGCCGCCCACTTCAGCAGTAGGCTCCAGTCGCAAAAGTTCCCTGCCCTGAGTGGTTTCCGCCTGCCATCGGCTTATTGCGTCAATGTTTGTTGAGGGTGTGAGTTCCAGAGCCCTTTCCCTACCCAGGGGGGACACCGAGTATCCTGCCAGCTGCTCAAGAATTTTATCGTATTCCAGCCTCTTTAGTGTTCTTTTATCCATCTATGCTTTCCCCTCTGAT
>CBEULQ010000661.1:0-2351 GCA_965543975.1 uncultured Desulfocucumis sp.
CTTGGAAACCCTTCTATATCTCCCAACCATTCGCACCCCATCATCCAATACCCACGCTGAGCGAATTTAGTCTGTTGGGTCATGTAAAACTAATCTCAGTACCCTCTTTACATCATCCCAGTCAACTGGTTTCCTAGCCTGAAAATCCTCTATAGCCGACAACGAATAATGACAGGCCAAATATCTTGATTGACTGGTTCCAAATTCAGAGTGGTCAGCCAAAAAGTCAGGGCAATTTATTACCGCGTCATGGCTGCACGGCTGTCTCATCTCACAGTAGTTGTCACAACCTTCTTCTTTGCCGCAAAAGGCGCAGAGGCACCTGCAGCACTTATTTGCTTCCATAATAAATCACTCCCGGACCCGCCGGGGTTCCATATTTTTCACCCCAGTTGGTCGATGTGCCAGAACTCAACTACCTTCCTTGCCTGCCAGTAATATCAATTGATTTATATCCAAGTATCCCGCCAGTTATTGCTCCCAAAATTGTTAATGCAAGAACTACAAAAATATATGGCTCAATACCAAAGGATTTCTTCAACCACAAATACATAGCCGAACCGTCACCAAAAATAAGAAATGGGATAATCCAACCTGCAATATGACCCATTACCGCTCCTGCAATTAAACCCACTAGCGTTACTATAATACGTTTCAAAAGAATCACTCCATTAATTTATGCCTTGGATATTTCTGTATCCATCTAGATTATCCTGCTTTTATGGGTCAGCGTGAAGCAATTAGTAGTCCCACACCCTCTCCAGAACCCACCCTGGTGGATCATCAATCCGAACTAGGTCGCATACAAGCCCCTCATATGTCTCGCACCGAAACCGCGGCTTGTACATAAAGCGATAGCGGAACCAGTACGGTTGCCGCCTCTCGATGATGCTGATATTCGCTATGTGGTACCAGTGGTCTCGCTATTCAAACTGTTCAGGGAAGCCGTCGGGGCTGGACAATGTCGATTGGAGTGCAGTAAAGTTTTGACATGGAAAATCACCTGGGTAAACTATAACAGAACAGGTGATTGCAGAAAATAGAAAACCCCGGGAGAGTTCCCCAGAGTTATCTACTTCCCAAAAGATCGCTTTCATCAAGCGACTTGGATATATATTGTGTCAAGGAGGGTTTAATGAAAGTTTTAGTTGTTCCCGTTAATTGGTGTTTTTTTACACTCGCTTTATGGCAAGTTCGTTGTTTTATTAGAATTGCCGCCAGGTCCTTTACCGTTCCCACCAGGGCCACCAGGTCCACCAGGACCATGGCCACCGCCAAATCCCATAAACCCACAAACCTCACCGGATTCGATTCTTTCGGTCATTTGATCGGCCTGTTCTTGTGTAATAGTGCCAGCCTCTACAGCTTCATCAATCATTTGTTTTTGGGTTTCCTCCAGGGCTGCCTCTACCTCGTCCTCGCTCACACCAAGATTATCCGCAAATTTCGATATGAAGCTCTCATACATGGCAGTCATATCAGGCTTATCTGGTTTGTCGGTTGTCTGATCAGTACCGGCAAAAGCAATACCGGACATAGCCCCCGCAAAGATAACCATAGCCAAAAGAATTGCTCCAATGCGCGATTTCTTTGATTTCAAGTTATAATCCTCTCCTTATGTATTATTTTTATTTTAAATGCGGTGCACCGATTAATGTAATATTAAACCAATAAGCTGAAGACAGCCTGAAGACTAACTTAAAACTACCTGTAGATAAGCTGAAAATAAGCTGTATGAATAAGAATACACTGGAGTCTCCCCCGAAGTCGATTATTCTCTCCCCCCCAAAAAAATACCGCCTTCGTAAAAGCGGCTTAAAAATCCCGGACCGCAGCCCGGGAATTCCTTGAGTCATACCTCATCTTTTTATAGCTCAATATCAATCTCAATATGCTTCCCCAATTGTTTAAGCATTGCCAAGACAAGAGCTTGCGCACTAAATGCCGCTTTTTTTACAGAACTGCCAAAATCGTTGGCGAGGCCATATCTGCACGATCAGAAATACCACGGATAACAACAAATGGTATTTTGTTCCAACCACCTGCCGATCGTCAACCCAGGCCACCCTGCCATCCTGGACTTTCAGGATGATCTCTCCGTGTCGGAGACGGTCAATTTCCCCGACCCTTCTCTTTATTTCAGACACTAACTGGTCAGTGAGTTTTGTCACTCTTACGCCTACTCTGCCCCTGGGAGTACAGCCACGCCTCTACCCGGCGAAAGTCTTCAGCCGTCATTGTGAGTCCTCCTAAATTGATGTGCAATTTATTTGAAGAACGCAATAACACAAACCTACTTTGCTAGTTGACGATTATTTAAAAAAACACATCATCCACTTATTTTTAAATAA
>CBEULQ010000662.1:0-2344 GCA_965543975.1 uncultured Desulfocucumis sp.
ATAATACCAGAAAATAACAATCCAGGGGGAAAGTGCTATGTTTGGGTTTGGATTAAAATCCAGGGATGTGGATATGCTGAGCCGCACCCTGGCGGAACTTCAGGAATTAAGGACTGAAATATCGGTGCTGCGGGAGCAACTGGTTATGATCAAGCCCGTTAACCCGGAAAATGATCCGGATCTGGTGGAAAGTGAATGCGGGACTGAAGGGGGGGGAATGGCAGCCAGGGCAGTGGAGGATGTTCAGGTTGGCGAAAAAGATGAAAGCATGGCAGAACCGCAGGCGGCTGTAGCAGGGGAAGACAAACCGGAAGCCGTTGATTTGGGTGAGCCGGCAATTGAGGCATTTCCGGATGATATAACCGTTTCCCAAATACATAAAGATTCAATGGCTGCGAAAGTCAAATCCATTGACGCAGATACAGCAAAGGATGCGGGAGAGGAGTTTAATATCGCTGATATGAATATGTCCGGCAATGATGTAATCAATAAGACAAAAATAAAAAGGGAGTGGGCGGTGGTTGATTACAAGTCCTGGAACAGGCAATGGTGGCAAATTTGGAGGTGAAACGTCAAATAAGGAAAGGGGAACACCTTCTTGTGTTGTGTAAATTTCTAGTTTTTTAGTAAATTGGAAGAAGGAATTTCCCAGATTCATGGTAATATTTTAGGGAGAAAGAATGGAAGGATGTTTGGCATGAATCTGACATTTGAACAGGGTCCCATAAGACCGCCCAGTGAGGCGAATAGTTTGCTTTTACGCCTTACCCGGAACTGTCCCTGGAATAAATGCGCCTTTTGCCGGACATACAAAGGCAAACAGTTTTCCAGGCGCAGTGTGCAAGATATAATGGAAGACATCGACAAGGTTGTGGAAATATCCCGCCAGGTTAGGGATATTTCAAATGAACAGGGCTATGGCGGGGCTGTGAACCGGGATGTGTTGGCAAGTATATACCAGTCCCGGGGGCATCAGTTATTTCATGTGGCCTCCTGGCTTTATCACGGAGGTAAAAACGTTTTTTTCCAGGATGCCAATTCACTGATTATCAAGACAGAGGACTTGCTTGGGATTATTAGATATTTGAAGGAACGTCTGCCCCAGGTGGAGAGGATTACCAGTTATGCCCGTTCAATTACCATTCTTCGCAAAAATACGGCTGAACTTGCCGAACTCGGACGCGCCGGCCTCTCAAGAATACACGTGGGGCTGGAGTCAGGCTCCGACGAGGTTCTTAATTTTATTAACAAAGGTGTAACAGCGCGCCAGCACATTGAAGCGGGCATTCGCGTCAAAGAGGCGGGAATATCCCTTTCAGAATATGTTATTTTAGGAATGGGGGGCGAACGCTGGGCCCGGGAACACCCCCTTGAAACTGCAAGGGTATTAAACGCCATTAACCCTGATTTTATCAGGCTGCGCAGTCTTACTACGGTAAAAGGAACTCCTTTGCATGAAAAATTAATTAAAGGTGAATTTACCGAGCAATCGGAGGAAGCTGTGGTAAGGGAAGAAAGATTATTAATTGAAAACCTTAACGGCATTCAGAGTAATATTGTCAGTGACCACTCGCTGAATCTGCTGGAGAATGTAAACGGAAGGTTGCCGGCTGATAAATCGGCTATGCTGAATGTAATTGACCGCTTCCTGAATCTTTCAGATGGAAAAAAACAAAATTTTGTGCTGGGGAAGCGTTGGGGTATGTACCGGGTATTGGACGATATGAACGACCCCTCGCGATATGCCAGGGTACAGTCGTCCCTGGACATGCTGGCCCGTGAGGGTAAGCTTAAAGATACCGTTTCCAATCTTAAAAATCAGATAATATAAGCCGGCTATGAGCGGAAACAATCACCGGCAGGAAAATAGTATTTGTTTGATGAATTTATAGTTTATGATTCACAAGTAAAACAAGGCGGGATATTATGGAAAGTAACTGTAAAATTGCCAAATTCTTAAGGGATAATTACCCGGAAGAGATAGAAAAAATATCCAGACGGGAGAGTGTGGAACCGGATGTGGCCATATGCAGCCATTTGTGTCCGGAAGTGGTGGGATGCATAGAGGATGTGGAAGATAAGTTGTGCGCCTTAAGGCTTAGAACCTTAACAAAAGATAATAAATTCTCTTCATAAACCCCTGCCTTTCAGGGGTTTAAAAATGAATTCGGAGGGTGAAACAGTGGTACGGGTGACAGTTGCGGACATAAAACCGGGGAAAAAAATTACATCATCTTACGTTGTAAAAAGTAAAAAGACAATTTATTTCAGAGAAAAACCCGGGTATTTCCTTTCGCTTTTGCTGGGTGACAGAACAGGTCAGGTGGAGGCAAAAATATGGGAT
>CBEULQ010000663.1:0-2340 GCA_965543975.1 uncultured Desulfocucumis sp.
ATAACTGGTTTTGTGTGTCCATGGCTAGTATCTAAATCATGCAAAATCGTGTCTACTTCATGTAGAATCGTGTCTGAAATTGCGGGTAGGCTCAATATCTATGGGGGTTTATGTGCGCCGGAAGGTTCGGAAGGGTGCGGCTGCTAGTATTAAAAGGGCGTTGCCGTCAGGCAGCGCCCTTTTTAGTGCCACAATTTTTATAGCAAGTAATGGATATTATCCTGCTAATCCACCTTTACATTTTTGATGATCCATTCCACTATTTCTTCTATGGTGGTGCCGGGGGTGAATATTTCGGCGGCCCAGCCGCCTGCCTTAAGCTCCTTGACGTCTTCTTCCGGTATTGTGCCGCCCCCCATTACCATTATATCGTCAGCTCCGTTTTCCGCCAGAAGCTGTTTTATCCTGGGGAAAAGGGTCATATGCGCTCCCGATAATATGCTTAAGCCCACCACGTCAACGTCTTCCTGGATGGCGGCTTCCACAACCTGCTCCGGTGTCTGGTGCAGCCCGGTATAAACAACCTCCATGCCGGCGTCCCTGAGCGCCCTGGCTATAACCCGGGCTCCCCGGTCATGGCCGTCCAAACCCGGTTTAGCAACCAATACTCTGATTCTTCTGGACATATATAGTAATCCTCCTTCCGGTGGTCGATGAATATAAATTTAAAAAATAGGTTTTTCCTTGTATTCCCCGAATACTTCCCGCAATACCTGCACAATTTCTCCCTGGGTAGCATAAGCGCGAACGGAATCCAGTATGAAGGGGATCATGTTATCAGTGCCCCGGGCCGCATTGCGCAGCGCGCCGAGAGCCTCGCTGACACGGTTGTTGTCCCTTTCCCGGCGCAGCTTTTGTACCCTGGCGATCTGGTCCAGCTCAATTTGGGGGTCAATCTTAAGTATATCTATATCAACTGATTCGTTTTCGTTGACGAATTCATTAACACCCACTACGATGCGTTGTTTTTTGTCCACGGCCCGCTGGAAGTGGTAAGCGGCGTCGGCAATTTCCTGCTGGAAGAAATTCTGGTCTATGCTGGCCAGAACTCCGCCGCGTTTTTCTATTTCGGCAAAGTATTTTTCCGCCTCTTCCTCCATCTTGTTGGTAAGGGCCTCAACGTAATAGGAGCCGGCCAGGGGGTCTATAACATTGGCAGCCCCGGTTTCGTAGGCGATAATCTGTTGTGTGCGCAGGGCTATCTGCACGGCTTTTTCGGTAGGCAGGGCCAGCACTTCGTCCATGGAGTTGGTGTGCAGCGACTGGGTGCCTCCCAAGACAGCGCCCAGGGCTTCGTATGCGGTACGCACTATGTTGTTTTCAGGCTGCTGGGCGGTGAGGCTGCAGCCGGCGGTCTGGGTGTGGAACCTCAAGAGCCATGACTTGGGGCTTTTGGCGCCGTATTTATCTTTCATGCGGCGGGCCCAGATCCTTCTGGCAGCCCTGTACTTGGCGATTTCCTCAAAGAAGTCGATGTGGGCGTTAAAGAAGAAGGATAGCCTGGGGGCAAAATCGTCCACATTAAGCCCGGCGGCAATGCCTGCCTCAACGTAGGCAAAACCGTCGGCCAGGGTAAAGGCTAGCTCCTGAACGGCGGTGGAGCCGGCTTCCCGAATGTGGTAGCCGCTTATGCTTACGGTGTTCCATTTGGGCACGTGTTTGCAGGCGTATTCAAATATATTGGTAATCAGACGCATAGAAGGTTCCGGAGGGAAAATCCATGATTTCTGGGCGATATATTCTTTAAGAATGTCGTTTTGTATGGTTCCGGTCAGATTTTCCGAAGGGACTCCCTGTTTTTCCCCGGTGGCTATATACATGCACCAGAGTATTGAAGCCGGGGCATTTGTGGTCATGGAAGTACTGACTTTATCCAGGGGAATGCCGTCAAAAAGCGTTTCCATGTCCTGTAAAGAGTCAATGGCCACACCAACGCGTCCCACCTCTCCCAGGGAGCGTGGGTGGTCGCTGTCATAACCCATGATGGTGGGCATGTCAAAGGCCACGCTTAAACCCGTCTGACCTTTGGACAGCAGGTATTTGTAGCGCTCGTTTGATTCCCTGGCGGTGGCGAATCCCGCAAACTGCCTCATGGTCCAGAGCCTGCCGCGGTACATGTTGGACTGAACACCCCTGGTGTAGGGATAAGAGCCGGGCATGCCAAGATCCCTGTAGTAATCAAAATCAGATATGTCCAGGGGTGTATACAAATCATTTACGGGCATTGAGGAAACGGTTTCGAATTTGAAATCCCGGTCCTTTAATTTTGATTTTGTTTCCTGCCACTTGTCCCTGGCCTGTTGGATTTCCGGAAGCTTATCGCACATAGGACCTTCTCCT
>CBEULQ010000664.1:0-2335 GCA_965543975.1 uncultured Desulfocucumis sp.
CCAGCACTGATTGTAAGTGTCAAGAATTGCCGGCTCCCGCGTGATATTCTCCGAACCGACCACATCCTCTAATGACTGGTATTCTATATCTGTTAACGCCATATCGACACCTCCTACTTAGATAGCTTTCTGGGCGAGCTCTATGATGTCATAGACCTCGATCTTTTCTGCACCTTCTACCATGGCGTCGATGAAGTTCCGTCGACACCAGCCGCAGGCTGTGGCAAGGGCACTGGCGCCTACTGCTTTTGCCTCTTTAATTCTCTCCGCAGCAGTCCAGGCGGCAAAATCAGGGTAGGCCTCTTTGACGCCGCCACCGGCTCCGCAGCACCAGGCAGATTCCCTGATCCTGTACATCTCCACAAGCCTTAATCCCGGGATGCTTTTTAGTATCTCTCTGGGGATGTCATAGACCCCGTTGCCGCCGCGTCTGTATTTTTTCGGAGGCTCGTGACAAATCATCTGCCCCATTACCTTTATCTCTTTCCCCTTCCAGTGGATCCAGGGCTCAGCCAGTCTCCCCAGATGGCAAGGGTCATGGTAGGTAACGATAAGAGGAACCTGCTTGGTGAACTTTATCGTCCCTTCTTTAATCAGACGGTGGAGGTATTCTGTGAAATGGAGGATTTCAACATCCGGCCTTTTGCCGATCTTGTCGTAGAGGACCTTGTAGTGCTGGTAGCAGTCGGCGCAAGGAGTGACGAGCGTCTCCACGCCCGCTGCCTTCAAGGCCTCCAGGTTATGTTCCGCATACTTGGTCAGCTCACCGGCAAATCCTATTGAATAGGCACGTCCCCCGCAGCAGACTTCCTCGCGTCCCCAGATGCCCACATCAATACCTGCATCGGCAATGAGCTTCAGTCCTCCCCTGACGATGGGCCAAAGTTCTTCATCAAAGGAGTACCTGCAGCCAGCGCGAAAGGCGACCTTTGCCTTCTCTTTGGAGAAGTCCTTCACGGGTATGCCTTCTGCCCATTTGCCGCGATCAGCTTTTTGGGCCTGCATCATATTGTCCTCTTTCTTGAGGCCTTCGATGGTGACCAAATGTTCAGGGAGTACCTGGCCGTCCTCGACGAATTTAATCCGCAGCTCATGCATGTGCTCCAGGGGTTCGATATCCTGCACGACTTTGCAAGAGACATCGCAGTTACCATCCATCAGACAACGGTAGACCGCGTCCTGGAAGGCATCGGAATAATCTATTCTCCCGTTCAAGAATGAATAAGACATGTTCCACTTGCCGCTTGCGGCATAGGCGTGGAAGTTATACCTCGCGGCAGAAGGGCAGCCTTTTATGAAGTTCATGTTTTGCTGGCTCTCATAGGGTATCCATTTACAGTACGAACACCGTGAGCACCTTTGCATATCGTGTTCAAAATCTTTTAATGCCATTTTTTCACCCCCGGTGCTGGCGAGCATGCTTGAGAGGGAACCCGTTACCATGCCGGCCCATCACTGGGATAGTACCGATCCCTTTCTCTGCGGGGAGATCATCTTCGGGACAGGTGACATATTAAGGAGTAGTGAGGCCGCCGGACCGGATACCACAGAAGAGAAGTGGGAGATAGGTAATTACCAACTGATTCGACTTTCTAAACTTCCTGTAGCGCTCGCAAAATTGGGTGTACATGATACCAACATAAGGATTTGCGGGTTTATTTATATCTCCTCCATAAAATGGAAAATGCGAATACTGCTACTTGAACACCACCCTGGGCAACAAACCCTATGTGAGGATATACGTTAACACTGATGAAATATTATCTGCGGCGGGACAGTACATACAGGAGAGGGCCCCGGAAATCACCATTTTTGAAGGGGCTGCCACCTCCGATCCCCTGCCGGTGGAAAGGTACACCGGCTCCCTTAAAAAGGCCATTGAATATTTCGGGGCCAGCGAACTGGGCAGGTTCCGTTTCGTTACCAAGTTCACCGAGGTGGAGAGTCTTTTGGATGTCCGGCATAACGGTCATACACGGTTTCGCTTCAGCATCAACACACCCCATGTAATTAGAAAATATGAGCACGATACCCCGCCGGCGGCGGAGCGCATCGAGGCCGCCCGGAAGGTGGCGGAAGCGGGATATCCCCTGGGGTTTTTAATAGCTCCCATCATCCTCTACCCTGGCTGGCAAGAGGATTACACCGAACTTGTCCATAACCTGAAAAAAGCCCTGGGTGACGCCGCTGAAAGCAATATCACCTTTGAGCTTATCAGCCACCGCTTTACCGCCAGGGCTAAAAAAAGGCTCTTGGAAGTATTCCCGGGCTCAGGCCTACCACTGGAGGAAAAGGAAAGAAAATTTAAGTACGGCCAGTTCGGTTATGGCAAATA
>CBEULQ010000665.1:0-2332 GCA_965543975.1 uncultured Desulfocucumis sp.
AGTCAAAAGCTCCCAGTTTCATGGCTTCTATGGTGGTCTCGGTGGAGCCGTAAGCAGTAATTAAAATTATGGGCGTTCTTTCGCCCCTCCGGCTGACCAGTTCAAGCACCTTTATGCCGTCGATATCGGGCATCCTTATATCCAGCAAAACGGTGTCCGGATTTAAATCCTCTATCTTTTTTAGACCTTCGCTGCCACTGGCCGCGCACTCCACGTGATAGCCCGCATCCGTCAATATATCCGTAAGAGCTTCCCTTACGCTGGCTTCATCGTCTACAACCAGAATCAGTTTACTCAATTTAAGCTATTCCCCCCTGGTTCTTAAAAAGATATGGAAGGTGGTTCCGTGACCGACCTCGCTCTCAACTTCTATATGCCCGCCGTGGGCCTGTATTATTTCGTGGGCTATGGCCAGTCCCAGACCGGTTCCTTTAGGCCGGGTGGAATAAAAGGGGTCAAACAGGTGTGGAAGGTTTTCCGCCGGTATGCCGCAACCAGTGTCGCTCATGCTTAGTCGTACATATTCACCATTTGCCAGGGCTGTGGATACGGTAATGGAGCCTCCTTCCGGCATGGCCTGGACGGCGTTGAAAATAATATTCACCACTACTCTTTCCACCTGTTCGGGATCGGCCCAAACATTGGGTATATTGGGCGTAATATCCTTGATAATATTATACTTACCGTAAAATACCTCCCCGAAAAAGGAAAGCACGTCTTCCACCAAATAATTCAGGTCATACATACGGAATTTCGCCTCCGCCGGCTTAGCGAAATAAAGCAACTGATCCACCAGTGAGTCCAACCGGGATACTTCCCTGTTAACCGTGGCCAGGGCTTTCTGGTCACCGTTGTTATGACCCTGCCAGCGCTGTATGTAACAGCTTATGGAGGTCAGGGGATTTCTGATTTCATGAGCCACACCGGCCACCAGTTTGCCCAGGGATGCCAGGCGCTCCTGCCTGTTGGCCTTTTCCCTGAGCCTGACTCTCTCGGTTATATCCCGGCAGCAAAGCACCGCGCCGATAATGCTTCCCAAGTTGTCCTTAAGCACAAAGGTGCTTATGAGGTATTCCTGGATGTTGTGGCTGCCGGGCATATCTGCCCATGACACCTGTACGGCCCGGGAGTCCCGCAATTCGTTCAGGGTACGGTCAAGTAAAACCTGAAAGGGGGAACCCTTGGGCAACACCTCCCGGAAATTTTTATCGTGGCAGTTGTCGGGCAGGCGAAACATCTTCTGGATCATATTGTTGGCGATTATTATTTTCCCCCCTGTGTCCACCACCAATAATCCGTCGTCAATAACCTCCAGCATAGTTTTGTTATACAGGTTTAACTCGGATATTCTCCGGGCAAACCGGTTTACTGCCCCGGTTATCTCTCCCAGTTCACCTGGGGCTTTGGGCAGCAGGCGATTATAATCGTCTTCCAGTAAACGGACACCTTCTTTAATCTCTTGTACCTGGTTAACCAGTTGACGGAACAGAAGCACTGCCCCTATTATACCGAAGGCGATTACCACGCCCACCAGCACGTAAACCGTATATTCCACCTGCCGGCGCTGATTGTAAAAGTCGGCGTCTGAAAGATACTCCGCTGAACGGATAACCCCCTCCAACTTTCCGTTTCGTTCCAGAGGCATATATATCTCCACGATGCCCCCCTCCTGGTATCCCACATCCCGGATCAGGGTAGATTTATTTTTCAGTGTCTCTTCAAAGGCTTCCTTGCGGCGCAGGGAAAAGTTTTCGTTAAACCTCCGGGTTCCGTCAAAAAAAACATCCATATCCGCAACATACAGTCCAATGTGCACATCGGGGTATTCCTTGTGTACCTCATCTATTACCCTGTTTATATACTGGCTGGCTATCTCTAACCTTTCATCCCTGCTCTTTATCCCGGCGCCCTGCTCTTCCAAATAATGCTGCAATCCGCTGCCGAAACTGCGGTCGAAATAGCGGGCAGCCTGGTTTAAGCGGGTCTTCTGGTGCTCTATCAGAGAATCTTCACTGCTTTTAATGGTATGCATCATATAAATGGAAAGCGTTATGGTGGCAATGAGCAGCAGTAAAACCAGCCCCAGTATACGGTCGCCGAAGCCAATCCCCATATTGTTGAGCCTGTCACTGATTTTAAAAGGCATTTTTGTGTCCCCCGCGCTTGTTACTTAATATTAATTTTAGCACAGGCGAAATTTAGTTGTAATATCCGGAGGCAATTTAATCCTAATTTATACTGCATTGCAATGTTTCCCTGTACGTTTATTTATTACTGCAAAAGGTATAAAAAAGGTGCGGAAGCAATTATTTGCCGCACGCACCTTATACAA
>CBEULQ010000666.1:0-2329 GCA_965543975.1 uncultured Desulfocucumis sp.
CTCAGGAGTCAGGAGTCAGAATGGGAGAGCGGTTTATCGTCTCGAAGAATTCTGAATTCTAACTGCTGAATTCTGAATACTGAATACTGACCTGGAAGTTACTCAGTATAAGCAAACAAAGAGAGGTGTTTGGGGTGGGGTACCGCAGACCCAGATACAGGTTGAAAAGCAAGGTCAGACTTATAATACTTTTTCTTTGCATGCTGTTAATAACCGCCGGCGGGTATTTATGGGCCAATGATCTTCTGCCTTTTGGTTTTTCAGAAGAAGGCGGCCTGGTGATCAATAAACCGGTTGAAGACGAGGCTTACCAGGGCAGGAAAAATATTTTGCTGCTGGGCATGGACGCCCGCGAGGGCGAGACCAAGGCGCGCACCGACACCATCATGCTGGCCAGTATAGATACTGAGAAGAACCAGCTTGCAGTGGTTTCCATCCCCAGGGATACCAGGGTGGAAATACCGGGGCACGGCACTGAGAAGATAAACAGCACCACCCTTTATGGCGGCCCGGAACTTGCCATGGAGACGGTTTCCAAGCTGGTGGGAGTGCCGGTGGAAGACTATGTTTTAACCAACTATGAGGGTTTTAAAGAGATTATCGATACCCTGGGCGGTGTAACCATAGACGTTGAAAAGAGGATGTACCATTACGATCCCCAGGACGGGGGGATTTACACCATTAATTTAAAGCCTGGTGTCCAGCGGCTTGACGGTGAGAAGGCGCTGCAGTACGTCCGTTACCGGGGATACGAGCTGGGGGATATCTCCCGGACAGAGCACCAGCAAAAATTCCTTGCCGCCCTGACCAAAGAGGCCATGCAGGCGGGCACGGTGTTGAAGCTGCCAAAACTGCTGCCGAAAATCAATGATGCCGTTGGCACCAATATAAGCTTCACCGAAATGGTGAAGCTGGCCAACGCGGCCCGCAAAATGACTGAAGCCAATATTGTATCTCAAACCCTGCCGGGAACTTTCCTGGATTATAAGGGGGTCAGTTACTGGAGCGTTGATCCGGATCAGGCTCAGTTGATGGTGGCCCGCCTGTTTGAAGGAGTCAAATCCGATAAGGTGGTTCAGGGCTCCACGGTGGTGGCCAGCAGCAAAGAGAAAGATGAGAAAAGTAATGTTTTACCCGGGGGCGTCATACCGCAGGGTGCCAATCCTTCTTCCGGGGATGGCGATAATGTAAACGGTGGGGAAGCGGAACCGGACAAGAGTACCGAACAGCCATCGGCATCCGGTGGAGAGCAAAACACCCCCAAGCCTCAGAAGAAAAAACGCACTGATGCCACTAACAATGGAACAAGTACAGTTATAATAGAATCCGGCGACACGGATACATCTGATAAAGAGGATAAATCAAGCGGATCAACCGGGGGCAAGGTAACAATAACCCCATCCCAGCCCCAGGGGGTTCCCGGAGGCATTTTCCCACAATCATAATATGATAGATAAATAAAAAGGTCCGTAGTTCTATTTAAGAGCTACGGACCGCATTTTTTCTATTCCTACAGATCCTGCAGGGAGTCAATTTTTTCCTCTTGTTCAATTTCAGGTGCTGACGCCAGCATTCCTGCCATAAACCAGAAGTAAGTGGACATCATGGGCACTTCAAAAATATTTTCAACACCATTGTGCAGCATAACGCCGGTGAGCCCGGCCAGAATGCCCGCCGCCAGCAGTTTGGCTTTTCCGTCGGCAAGCCGGCGGAGGGTGGTAAATCCCAGACGAATGGTGTTCAACAGCAGCCACATGAGCGCCAGCAGGCCTATAAGGCCGCTTTCCACTGCGGTTTTCAGGTAAAAATTGTCCACGTAGAAGCTGCCCGGTATGCGGCGGGCCGCCACGGCTCCGCCGAAACGGCCGAAGCCTTCTCCGAACCACAAATTTTCCTTTAACCGGTCAAGCCCCATGCCCCAGCGGGCCAGGCGACCCGCCCGCAGGCTGCTGGCCATGTAGGCGGCGGAAAACATATAGCTCATCCGGGAGCCGATGCCAGGAACGAATTTCAATGCCGCCAGCCCGCCCAGAGCCATAATTAGAAGCATTTTTGGGCTGTACAGCAAGCTGTAGAGGGCCAGCGCCCCGGCCAGGGCCAGCCAGGCCCCCCGGGACAGGGTGAACACCAGGCAGGCCAGCAATGCCGCCAGGCAGGTTAAGTAAAGAAGCCGCCCCCGTATATCGCCTTTTAAATTGATTATCCTGCTGATGGTCATGGGTATAACCAGCACCAAAAAGCTGCCCAGCACATTGGGGCTGGTTACGATGGAAAAGACCCTGGTGCGCACCCCGGCCTCGGCCTGATCCACCCAGCCGGCGGGCATTTC
>CBEULQ010000667.1:0-2326 GCA_965543975.1 uncultured Desulfocucumis sp.
TATCCACCGCTTTCTGCAAATCCGGACCATTTCGGAATATGCCCACATAATCCATCAGGGTTTGTTCCATTTCCCTTCTGATGGCGTAAGCATTTTCTTTGCCCTGTTTTCCTGTAATCAGACTATTGATTCTTTCCTCCTGCTTTTTCACGAAGCCCATTACATCGGAGTAATTATAGTCAAGGGATGCGCCCAGGGTGTATTCGGCAATCTTTTCGCCAACCACCATGCCGCTTACAATGGTTTCAGCCAGTGAGTTGCCGCCCAGCCTGTTGAATCCGTGCAGGTCCCAGCAGGCTGATTCACCAACGGAAAAAAGCCCTTTAAGCCCGTAGGCGTAACCGTCTTTATTGGTTCTTACGCCACCCATGCTGTAGTGCTGGGTGGGTCGCACGGGAATAAGATCCTTAACCGGGTCGATGCCGTTGAAGTTTTTACATATATTGGCAATCTCTCTCAGGTTGGTGTTTATATGCTTGGCTCCCAGGTGTCTTATGTCCAGCCACAGGTGAGGGCCATAGGGACTGTCGACTCCGAAGCCTTTGCGGATATGCTGGATCATTCGCCGGGATACAACGTCCCTGGAGGCCAGTTCTTTCTTTTTAGGTTCGTAGTCCGGCATGAAGCGGTAGTGGTTTTTATCCAGCAGGTAACCACCGTCACCCCTGGCTCCTTCGGTAATCAGAATCCATACCGGGACCATGCCGGTGGGGTGGAACTGAACCGCTTCCATGTTGCCCAGGGGCACAATGCCAGTATCCATGGCAACAAACATACCGCTGCCCTCGTTGATGATGGCGTTGGTAGAAGCCCCGTATAAACGTCCATAACCTCCCGTGGCGATTACTGTGGATTTTGCCAGGTACACGCGCAGATCACCGGTTTTAAGACACCTGGCAACCACGCCCTTACAGGTCACGCCGTCATGGATAAGCGTGATAGCCTCGGTGCGGTCATGCACAGTGATGCCAAGCTTGATTACAACGCTGTCCATGGCGTACTGCAAGGTGTGTCCGGCTCCGTCGGAAGTGTAGCAGGTGCGCCACTTCGCGGTGCCGCCGAAGTCCCGGGCGGTGATTAGTCCTTCTTTGTCTTTGGTGTCTTCAATTTCCCTTCCGTCCGGAAGAGTTTTCTTTCCTGCCACCACCCGGTTCCAGGGCACTCCCCACAGCGACATCTGCCTTACGGCGATGGGCGCGTTTTCAACGAAAATGCGTGCCACATCCTGCTCGCAGCCCCAGTCGGAACCCTTTACCGTATCTGCAAAGTGTACGTCGGTATTGTCCCCTTTGCCCATGGCGCTGTTTCCCAGTGAAGCCTGCATGCCCCCCTGGGCGGCAGTGCTGTGGGAGCGTCTGGGTGGTACCAGGCTTAAAATGATCACGTCCAGTCCCTTGCTGGCTGATTCAATGGCCGCCCGTTCTCCCGCCAGACCGGCGCCTACAATTAATACGTCAGTTATATAAGTGGTGTAAGTGCTCATGCCAGACCGCCTCCTTTTGCCATGGCGTAGAAGACCCAGAGGGCGGCTATGCCCAGTGTAAGGATGATAACGGTAATTGCTTTAGTTACATAACCCACTGGTTTGCGGGGGAACCATCCCCACTTGACAAATTGGCGGTAGATACCGAATCCAGCATGGTATTCACCCAGGATCAGCAATAGGATGTAAAACCACCAAAAGGCGTGCATACGCTCCGCGCTGGTCATAGCCTGGATGGGCCAGCCGCTTAAAATAACCCAAACGTGGATGCCGCCCAGCAGGAAGATGGATACGCCCGTAATGACCTGGAAAACCCACACCCATGTATCGGTTCCTTTAAGCATCTTGGCGTGGCGCCAGATTATCTTCTGTTCCTGGTAGCGGGTGGGTACCCTCCTGCCGGCAGTAAAAATATGCATAAATGCAATCAGGATCACGAATGGTATGCCCACATAGGAGAGGTAGTATTTGTCCAGCCCTTCGGACAGCGTGTTGAATAGTTCGGAACCCAGCAGGATGGTGGCCACAAAAAGCATGTGGGTCCACAAAAACCCAACCAGCACAAATCCGCTAAACAGCTCGACGAGGTCGTAGTACAACTCGGCTTTGGGGTTTCTGGTCAGTGTTCTCTGTACTAACATCTTTTTCTCCTTTCCACCTGATATGAATAATTATGAACGTACATCTAAACAAACCTGCCCTGAGACAGGGGAAAATGAATTTATGTCATCCTTTGCAGGCAGCAAAGAATATGCTGGTAATTAACGCAAATATTGTGCCAACAATTAGGACGGGATTTTGGGGGTATTCTATATTTTAAAATGATTAAATTTTTTGAGAAAA
>CBEULQ010000668.1:0-2324 GCA_965543975.1 uncultured Desulfocucumis sp.
TTCCATACGCTACCGCAGCGTCCAGGTGTTTGGAACGGCCCGGGTGCTTCCTCAGGGAGATGAAAAGGTAAGGGCTTTAAATTCACTGTCGGAAAAATACCTTGACGGAGCAGCCTTCGAAACTGTTTCCCCGTCGGCAGCAGCTAAGGTGACAGTGATAAAAATGTCGGTTGAACGCATATCCGGTAAACAGAACATCGACTAAACCATTAATTTAAAGCATGAAAAACATCAATTGGGAAAAATATAAATTAACAGGAGAGGTGACCGCTATTGGAATGGGTATTAATTAAAAATTTAAAAAATTATTCAGGACAGGAAGTGGAAGTCAGGGGATGGTTATATAACAAAAGATCCTCGGGAAAAATTATTTTTTTGATTTTAAGGGACGGCAGCGGTCTGCTGCAGTGCGTTATAGTTAAAAAAGAACAACCTGAATTATTCCAACTGGCCGAAAGTATCACCCAGGAATCATCTATAATTGTTACAGGCATTGCAAGGGAAGAACCCCGTTCACCCGGGGGTATGGAACTGCAGCCAAAGGATATCCGGATTATCAGTATTGCTGAAAACTATCCCATCAGCCTTAAAGAACACGGAGTTGATTTCCTGGCTGAAAGAAGACATTTGTGGATTAGGACACCCAAACAGTCAGCGCTGCTCAGGGTCCGCTCCACCGTGGAGCAGGCCTGCAGGGATTTTCTGAATCAGCGGGACTTTGTGCTGGCGGATGCTCCGATCATTACCCCTGCAGCCTGCGAGGGCACCACAACGCTGTTTGAACTTGACTACCACGGGGAAAAGGCATATCTGTCACAGAGCGGCCAATTGTATAACGAGGCTGCTGCCATGGCCCTGGGGCGGATTTATTGTTTCGGACCAACTTTCCGAGCGGAAAAATCAAAAACCCGGCGACATCTGATGGAATTCTGGATGCTGGAAGCTGAGGCCGCGTTTTTTGATTTTGAAGACAACATGAAGCTCCAGGAGGATATGATTTATTACATTATCCAAACCGTGCTGGAAAAAAATGCCGGCGACCTTAAAATTCTCAACAGAGATGTTGAAAAGCTTGAAAAAATACGTCTTCCCTTTCCCCGTCTGAGCTATAACGAGGCGGTCGAACTGCTCCGGCAAAAGGGCCAGCAGTTTGAATGGGGAGAAGATTTCGGCGCCCCGGACGAGACCACAATATCCAACAACTTCGATGCGCCGGTATTTGTGCATCGCTTCCCAACAAAAATTAAAGCCTTTTACATGAAGCCGGATCCCGCAGATCCTAACGTTGTACTGGGCGCGGACCTGCTGGCGCCTGATGGTTATGGGGAAATAATCGGCGGAGGTCAGCGACTCGACGATCTTTCCCTGTTGGAAGAGCGTATCAGGGCACACAACCTCCCCGAAGAGGCCTTTGCCTGGTATACTGATCTCAGAAGATACGGTACCGTCCCCCATTCCGGTTTCGGTTTGGGTATTGAGCGAACCGTGGCGTGGCTTTGCGGTATAGAACACGTAAGAGAAACCATACCTTTTCCCAGAACCCTGTATAGGCTGTATCCATAATTTCTCTCCGGGAATACAATGTATTATCGGGTTATATTTGTTTCTAAAATTATGTTAAAATTAATATATTATCATCGGAGCCCCAGCGAAATATATTAGACACAGGAGGTGGAAGTGAGAATGATCAAACTAATGATCAAAGGCTTCGCCTATGACGTTAGCGGTAGCCCGATAATATTGCTGACTGATGAAGAAGAAGAAAAAGTTCTTCCCCTCTGGATAGGAATGCTGGAGGCTCATTCCATTGCCCTGGCCGTTGAAGGTACAGACTTGCCCCGGCCCATGACCCATGATTTGATATTGAACATCTGCAAACTGTTCAATGCTGCCATCTCTGAGATTATAATAACCGACTTAAGGGACAACACCTTTTATTCCACCATATACATTAGTACGGAAACTGAAATCATACCCATGGACGCCAGGCCCAGCGACGCCATTGCCCTGGCTATCAGATCCTCCGCCCCCATCTACTTGAAAAACGAACTGGCGGACAACATGCTGTCCATATCGGAACTGATTGACGAAGAGACCAGAAAAGAATTGGATAAAATTTTCAACATGAAGGATTTTAAAAAATCTTTGCACTGAACATTTACAGTGCCTTTTGCTGAATCCAAACGGTTGCAGGTCACCTTTTGAGGATATCCCTCCCGAAAGGATTAAAAAAAAAATGCCGACATTAAATGGCCTTCATAGCAAGGCCATTTTTCTTTGCTGATAACTTTGGTATGAACGGGGAAAAATATATCAAATTAAAA
>CBEULQ010000669.1:0-2320 GCA_965543975.1 uncultured Desulfocucumis sp.
TTAAAAATTCCTCATTGCCCGGGGCAACCGACGGTTTACGGGCTTTCTTTTTCATTTCTTGACTTCCCCCAGTGAGATTAAATTTGTTAATTAGGATTCCACCCGGAAGGATAATTAATCCCGGAGGCTTAAATTAACGTCGGGGAGGTTTTGCACGGAACGTTTTCAGCGGGTATTACGTCCTGAAATTAACAGGGCTAAATCTCTATTTTTTTGTGACATAAAATTAAGGAAGGACGGTTTTACTGCAGTGAAAAAAATCATTTGTTGCGCAATAATCATGTTGTTGCTGGGGGTTGGCATTCCTGCTTACGGGCAGCCCGCGGGATTCAAACTCGGCGATGAATTGCTGATGACCAAGTATCATTATCTTATCGAGGGAAAGAGAGTGGGTCTGGTAACCAACCAGAGCGGTGTGGACAGCAATGGCGTAAGTACCATCGACAAGCTTGCCGCAGACAAGTCAATCCGGTTTACAGCCCTTTACGGTCCGGAACACGGCATTGACGGCACGGCTCCGGCGGGTAAGTATGTGGAGTCGTATACGCACAAAAAGCTGGGCATACCGGTATACAGCCTGTACGGCAGCACCAGGAAGCCCACCGGGCAAATGCTTAATAATGTAGACGTGCTGGTTTTTGACATACAGGATATTGGAGCCAGGTCATACACCTATATGTCGACCCTCAATTACTGCATGGTTGCTGCTAAAGAATACAATAAAACCGTTGTTGTGCTGGACCGTCCCAATCCCCTGGGGGGCGAAACGGTTGAAGGACCGGTGATGGAAAACCCGTATATAACCTTTGTTGGTGTGGATAACCTGCCCATGGCCCACGCTATGACTGCGGGGGAACTGGCTAAGTTCTTTAACCGTAAAATCGGCGCGGATATAAAAATAGTTCCCATGGAAGGATATACCAGAAAAATGATTTACCAGGATACCGGGTTGAAATGGGTTCAAACCTCCCCCAATATTCCCGATTTGGATTCGGTTTTCGGTTACATGGCTACAGGTTTGGGGGAAGGTACGGGAATATACCAGTCGGATAAATTTAAATGGATCGGGGGCAAGGGCATAGATGCCCAAAAGTTTGCGGATTTGATGAACAGTGCGGGCCTGGAGGGAGTTGTGTTCATTCCGGAATATAAGGGGGAAGCAGGCGGGGTAAGGCTTAGTATAACTGATTACCGTACATTTAATCCCGCTAAAACCGGTATTTACGCGCTGGCCAATGCTCACTCACTGATTAATTTCAAAGTTCCCAAAAGTGGGCAGACAGTGGTTATGTTTGAAAAAATAATGGGAACCGCAAAAATAGGCGAGTACCTGGAGCAGGGCCTGAGCCCCCGGCAGATAGAGGCAAACTACGCTCCGGCATTAAACACATTTAAGGAAGAAAGGACAAAGTACCTGATATACGGTGACGGTTCCGGGATTCCAACCACGGGCACCGGGGAGATAAGGGTGCTGGTGGAAGGGGTGCCTGTAGATTTTGACTCTCCGCCATTTATTGATAAAAACAACAGGTTAATCGTCCCACTGAGATCTATCGCCGAAGCGCTGGGGGCGGAGGTCGGCTGGGATGCCGGCACCAGAAAAGTTACCATTAAAAACAGCACAAACAGCATAATATTTAAAATCAACAGCAAATATGCCACTGTAAACGGCATTACCAGAATAATGGACACCTCTCCCGTAATTAAATACAACCGTACCATGGTTCCCGCCCGCTATGTCGCGGAATACCTGGGTGCGTTCGTTGACTGGAACCCCGAATCAAGAACGGTTTACATCGAATGAAGAGGCCGCCGCCCGTATCGCCGATGAAATGGCCGGTATCGATGAGACCGGTGTTTCCAGCCCGGACAAAGACAAAGTAACCAATTAACTGATCAGCCGAACATTTTGTTGGCAATGTACACCGAGGCCACAAGGGTGGCAAAATCGGCGGACAGACCGGATATAATCGAATACCTGTACTTTGTTACACCAACACTGCCGAAATACAGGCTCAGCACATAAAATGTGGTGTCGGTGGTTCCCTGCATGATGGATATAAGCTGACCGAGAAAGCTGTCCGGTCCGTGAGTGGCGATGATGTCTGTGGCTATGCCCAGCGCCGCACCGCCTGAAAGGGGTCTCATAATGGCATGGGGCAGCACTTCGCCGGGAAATCCGATGCAGTTCAGCACCGGCGACAGTGCCCCTGTCATAACCTCCAATGCGCCGGAAGCCCTGAAAATACTAATAGCCACCAACATGGCCACCAGGTACGGGATGGTTTTTATGGCCGTGGAAAAACCCGCCTCGGCACCC
>CBEULQ010000670.1:0-2319 GCA_965543975.1 uncultured Desulfocucumis sp.
AACTCTATACTCATGCTTATAATCTTAGATTTTGATTTAATTTTAAATAATGAGGAGAGTATTGGAAATGTTCAAGAAAATCGTTCTGGCTTCATTCGGGATATTGCTTTTTATCTCTATCAGCGCTGAGGCGGCAAATCAAGCAGTGCATTTAATCATCAATGGCAAACAGGTGACGGTTAACCCTGACCCATTTCTTGAAAACGGACGGGTTTTTGTGCCTATCCGTTTTGTGGCCGAAGAATTGGGTGCGACAGTGGACTGGGATGAACAAGGCAATGCCGTCATCATCTGCCAGGAAAATGGAAATCGCTATCTGAAAGGCCAAAATGGGGCTTCCGGTATCGACCTGGGAATCGAAAACAATTTGATCAAAGCGGAAGACCTTAAAAATATTCTCGATGATGACAAGGACAACGATCTGGTTGACTACCGTCGGAATCACAACGATGGCGACCAGATAGCTAATGATCCGCTGGTTGTAGATGTCAGAAAGGAAAGCGATTATTACTCCGGCCATATTCCAGGGGCTATATGGATAGCACCGGTTGAAAATATGGCTGAAACACAATCAATTAAAAAACTAAAAAACCTGCTGAACGATCATGTGGTCCAGGGTGGCAAAAACGAGATTATTATGTATTGTTATACCGGCCATACTGCAGGGCTTTTATGCGGCATCCTAGGAGCGCAGGGGTTCAATGTTAAAAACCTTATGTATGGATATGATATCGCTTGGGCCGGTACCAAGAGTGTTGATACACCGCTCCCCGGAGCAGTTTATGAAAATAAAGACGGTGTTGAAAAAAAGTGTGGAGGGTGAGGGAGTTAATTCCTCCGGTGGGGGAAAAACTGACCCCGGAAATAGCCGTATATACACTTATATATTATTTTACCTAAAAAGGGGAGATTTATTTATGACAAAGGTTAAGTACAGGTGTTTCTTAATAGCTTTTCTTACTGCAGTGATGATGTTTAGTTCAATAGGACAGACTTTTGCCTTGACAGAAGAAGTTCCCGATACACAATTGAGAAAAATTGTGGTTTTCGATAGCTCATTAACTGACGAGGGTCATAAAGACAGGATTATTGAAAAGGTCGGAGCCAAAAAAATAAAGGATCTACGCCTAATTAACGCTGCTGTCGTTTCAGCCGGTTCCGTTGAGGAGAAATTACTGAAAGTTGAAAAAGGCGTTCTACGGGTTGACCCGGACGTGAGTGTATCCGTTAGCGGCAAGCCTGCAAAACCAGCACCTGATCCGGCTCCCGCTCAACAAACTCCATTGGGTGTAGACAGGATTGATGCCGAATTGGCATGGCCTCAAAACACAGGACAAGGGGTAAAGGTGGCAGTCCTGGATACGGGTATTGACCTGACGCACCCCGACTTGGCGGCCAATATCAAGGGAGGATACAATGCTGTTAAGCCGCGCAAGAGTCCGGCAGACGACAACGGTCACGGCACTCACGTGGCGGGCATTATTACCGCGGTTAATGATAATATTGGGGTAGTTGGAGTTGCTCCACAGGCTGAGCTATACGCTGTCAAAGTCCTCGGTGCCAATGGCTCAGGCTATCTTTCCGACCTTATCGAAGGCCTGGAATGGTCCATCAACAATAACGTGCAGGTTATCAATATGAGTTTAGGTACACCTGCAGAAGTTCAGTCATTCCATGATGCGGTCACAAAAGTATATAATGCGGGAATCGTTATGGTAGCCGCAGCCGGCAACAGCGGTCCCGGGGATAACACCGTAGAGTATCCAGCAAAGTATGAAGAGGTAATAGCTGTATCCGCGACGGATGAAAACGACGCCATTGCAAGCTTTAGCAGCCGCGGACCCGAAATTGAACTGTCAGCACCCGGTGTGGGGATTTATTCCACTTATAAAGGCGGCGGTTATGAAACCTTTGCCGGCACATCAATGGCCGCTCCACACGTTACCGGAACGGCAGCCCTGGTTATTAAGAGGGGTATCCAGGAGATACAAAATATCCGTTCGGAACTTCAAGCTACAGCTGATAAAATGGGTAAACCAGAATTATATGGCTACGGGCTGGTTGACGCAGAAGAGGCGGCTACCGGATACCAGAGCTTACCATAATCTCAAAGCCCCCTCTCCACATATCATCAAGGGCGAAATCACCATTGAGATCACCCCTATTTTAGGTACGGAGAAACAGTGCGAGGAACTAGTGCGTTACATGCTGGACGGCTTTCAGGGGGATCCCAAAAACTGTGGGAGTCGGGGATATTCGGCAAAACCTTGATACACGTATTATTAGTTTGACCAATCGGCATAAGGGTAATATAATATC
>CBEULQ010000671.1:0-2319 GCA_965543975.1 uncultured Desulfocucumis sp.
CAGAAAAATCCAAGATTTTGACAAAAATATCGCTTATCGGTTAGAAGTGAGGTCAGGATGCAAACTTAGTGTAAAGAATATTGCAGACTCCGCGGCATGAATAAAAACTATCAAGTAAAGCATAGTGATGCTAAACTATTCACCGGATACTGAAAAGCAAAAACCCGGTTGTTTTTGATACCGGGCTTTGAAGGCTAAAAAAGATAGTTCAATTGTTTTTATGTAACTTTATACGAACAGCTTTAATTATTGGTAATATCCTCCATATAATACAGTACATAAGCTTTATCGGGGTCCTGGCGGATGGTTTCCATCACCGGAGGGCCCACGGATATTTCACCGACAAAATTGAATTCCGCGGAGACGTCAAAGTCTTCCACCTCGGTTATTTTAAAGCATTCGAGAACAGGGGATTTATCCTTGGTCGCAATGCCCAATTGCACATATTTTTCTCTGGCTTCCTCAGGTGATGCAGCAAAAATTACCCTGGTATTGGTGGGATGTCGCATTTTTGTTTATTTACCTCCTGACATTTATTGTTTTTATTACATTATTTTAATTCACCTGACCGACAAAAACAACGCTATGTTCAAAACAAAAAATTAAAACCCCGATTTATCCAGGGTTAGTATTCGTGAAAACAACTTTCAGATGTCCTCTTCATTTTCCTTATCCCTTCCCAGCGCCCTGGCGATCTTAGCGGCGTGTTCGTGCTGGTGGCGGTTTATAACTTGTTTAACCTGCTCGACGTTTTTTGCAATGACATTATGCCAGTAATGGTTTACTTCAGGGGTTTTCATTTCAACAAGATCCTCAACAGGGCATTTGACAATTAACCGGTGATCAATGCCCTTAAGCAGGGCCATATTCCTCCCGTCTTCCTCCGTGTTTATTTCAACTACTTTGAAATACAAATCACATTCATTCGATTTGCGTCTTACGATATCACCTACCTTTATTCTATCCATGTAAAACAACCCTCCCGGAGGTTATTAGTTTTATTTATGTTTATTCCGATATTTATATACATGTGCTTAATAGCATTTATTTGGAACCGGCTTATTTAGCTGTTTCTATTCTTTCCAACACCGGGGGATGGCTGTAGGAAAACCATCGTATAAAGTAATTAGGCGACAAATCGGATAAATTCTTGGCAGCCAGGTTAATATGCAAATCTTTTGCCGCCGCCCGGTTGCCCGTTAGCTGAACCGCGACCAGGTCGGCCTCCCGCTCCATGGACCTGGAAAAATAATTCTGCAGCGGAGTCGTGGTAAAAGATATAAGACTAAAAAACAACATGGCAATTATCCAGGTATGGGCAGGGTAGTGCATGTACCACGGTACGTTTAAGGTAAGTCTCAGGAGCAAAAACAGCAGGCCCCAGAGCAGAAAATTCCCTGCAATGCCCAGGGCAATGCCCTTGACAATGTGACCCTGACGCCAGTGAGCCATTTCATGAGCCACCACAGCCTCCACCTGTTCCATGGGGTATTTCTCCAACAGGGTATCGTATAGCACAATTTGTTTTGTTTTTCCCAGGCCTGCGAAATATGCGTTGGCCTTGGTGGTCCGCTGGCTGGCATCCATTATCAGCACCTTGTCCACCGGTATCCCGGCCTTAGCTGATAAACCATCAACCATGTTTATCACCGACTGTTTACTGGCCGGCTCAAAACGGTTAAAGAGTGGAGCAACCGCCACCGGCCAAAGATAGCTTTGTATCACCAGCCAGGCGGATAAAAACGAAGCGCCGATGATCCACCAACTTCCCGGCCAGCGGTTTAAAATAAGGAAAAAAACAAGCACCCCAAATGAAGATAGCAATAACTCTAAGCCGGCCATTTTAAAATAGTCGGTCCACCAGGAGCCCAATGTCTGGGTTGAAAAACCCCAGCGGTGTTGCCAGTAATAGCCGCTATACAGCAGAAAAGGCAAATTGATCAGCCTCTGCAGAAGCCACACTGATAAAAAAAGCACCATAACCCCGCCTGTATAATTGCCCCCGGCCAGTTCCCGGGCCCAGGCGGACAGTGCGGCCGCCCTGCCGCCGAAAACCAGCCAGCCAAGCACGGCGGCCTGTATTAAAAAGCTTCCTATAAAAAGTAGTCTTAATGTACTGGTGTATTCCCTGGCCTGGCTGAATTGTTTTGTGGTGAAATATTTAAAAACTGCCGGATCTGCCTTGCCGGGAAAAAATGTGTACCATAAATAAAGCAAGCTGAAAGCTCCAGTAATCAGTATAAGAAAAAGCCAAATGACATTGAATCTCGGCTGCAGTTTAATCCCCCCGTTCACTTAGGATAATAACATAATTATATT
>CBEULQ010000672.1:0-2319 GCA_965543975.1 uncultured Desulfocucumis sp.
GCATTGTTACATTTACAGCTTTGAACTAACAATCCAGTAGTACCTAACTGAAGAATAAGTTGTTTTAACTGCTTCACGTTCTCTAACCCAACAAAATGTTTTTTCTGTCGTCCTTCACCGGGTGGCATAGGTAGTGTATTGCCGTAAAGGGTATGGAACTTGTTGGCGATTCTTTTCCAAGCTTTATTAAACTCGTCTTTGTCATTCCCTGACATGCGGAAATCAAGTGACTTTTTGTTTTGTGGGTTCTGCTTGCCTTCTTTATGTTTTGTGGATTGACTGGAGTCGGCGGATAGAAGGGCATTGATGGCAGATGTATTCGCTATTAGCAGGGTATTGGACTGTTGCTGTTGCTGGGCTTCCAATTGATCGCAGAGTGCCATGAGCTCATCGACTTTGGTGACTATACGCTTTTGTTCTTCGATCGGAGCCAATGGAATATAAATACTCTCCCATTTACCTTTATTGATTATCGATATTGTTGTTGAGCTTGATTTCCCCCAAGATAACGCCTGAAAGAACGGAGCTCTTAAAACAATGGTGAGCCATTGTGCATCAATTCCACCAAGCGGAGTAATAGCATTAATCTGTTGATTAAAAGCACATTCTCTATTTATTGAGGCACATTTTCCTATAGTACCAATACAGACCATTAGAACTGACCCGCCTGGAGCCAATCTATCTAATTTATAAGCCCCTTCTTTAGATAAAGAATCACCTGAATATGATATTTCCGTAAATTCAGAAATATTACCTGGCTTAATAAAAGGTATATCATTACCCCATGATTCACCATCTGACTTTTTAGGTGTAGAACCAGTTTGCGTATATCCTACGCCTCTTAACTTTACCCATTTCCAATTTGCAGGTATTTCGAAATACCCATCAGTTATATTTTCTTCTTTAAATATTTTTCCTTTAATGAGCCCTTTCTTACTTAATACTTTTTTTTCCTGAAAAATAGACTCAAGTAGACTTCCAACAAGTGTTTCTTTACTTCCTCTAGTAGTCAACCTACCACTAACGGCAAGCTCAAGAATTAATCTCCTGATTTTTTCAGACCCACTCGGACCTTGTGCAAATACCCCAAAACCCTCAATAAAGTTGTTAAGCGTTGGCTTAACACCCAATGCCTTAATGGCTTTTTCCACTTCTGCCACAACCATTAATTAGCCTCCGCTAGCGCCTTGGCCAGTTCGGCTTTTAATGTATCCAGCGTACCCGCAATCTCTTTTTGTAATTGCTGGTAGTTAGCCATCAATTCATCCGGGTCGCCCAGGTCTTCTTCTACTACATGAGGGTTTTTACTATCCAGGTTATAGTTATTGGCGACAATATCTTTTATCGGCATTTTCCATGCGCGGGTGTTTTCCTTGCGGCCTTTTCTGGTTTCACCGCCCCACCATTTTTGACAGTCTGCAAATTCTTCTACACGCATGGGTTTGGTTTTGTTATAGGCTTTTACACCTTCGGGCAGTTGTTGCTCGTAGTACCAGATTTCTTTTGTGGGTGTGCCTTTTTCCAGAAACAATAAATTGGTTTTAATGCTGGTATAGGGGGCGAAGACGGAATTGGGCAGGCGCACGATGGTGTGCAGGTTGCATTCTTTTAACAGCTTTTCTTTTATTTTAGTTTTTACGCCTTCACCAAACAGGGTGCCATCGGGCAGTACCAGGGCGGCGCGGCCATTGGCATCGAGGATATGAATAATCAGTTGCAAAAACAGGTCGGCGGTTTCCCGGGTTCTTGTCGCGGCGGGAAAGTTCAGCTCGATACCGTCTTCTTCCATGCCGCCAAAGGGTGGATTGGTGATGACAATTTTTACCCGGTCTTTTGGCCCCCAGTCGCGCAGTGGTCTGGCCAAGGTATTATCGTGGCGAATCTGGCTGGGGACTTCGATACCGTGCAGCAGCATATTGGTAGTACAAAGTAGATGAGGGAGTTGTTTCTTTTCTACGCCGTGGATTTGCTGTTGCAGGATTTTCCGGTCTTCGACGGTATTGACGTAATTCTTCCGAATATGTTCAACTGAACAGCTTAAAAATCCACCGGTGCCACAGGCCGGGTCGAGCAGTTTTTCACCCAGTTTAGGGTCGATCATTGCCACCATGAATTCGGTGACTGCCCGTGGGGTGTAAAATTCCCCTGCATTGCCGGCGCTTTGCAGGTCTTTGAGAATTTTTTCGTAAATATCGCCAAAGGTGTGACGCTCGCTGCTGGAATGAAAGTCAATTTCATCCAGCTTGTTCACCACCTGCCGTAGCAGAGTACCGTTTTTCATGTAGTTGAAGGCATCGCTGAAGGCTTCTTTTACGACAA
>CBEULQ010000673.1:0-2318 GCA_965543975.1 uncultured Desulfocucumis sp.
GGTAAAACTCATCCAAAACATACCGCTGAATGTCTTTGGGTATGTTTTCAAACATCGAAATTTCCTGGGTTATTCTCTCTACTTCATCATCGGAAAATCCCTTTTGCAATACGTTGGCGGATACGGAGGCCCCCAGGGAAATAAGCAAAATTGCGGCTTTCTGAATTCCTGTCATATTAGAGGGTACCAACATAGCACATTACTCCCTCATCCAAAGCTTGATGATTTCTGCTACTTCTTCAGGATTTTCCTGGGCAATATCCTTTATGTCATCCTCACGGCTCCGGGCGCGCTGGACAACCTCCAGCGGCTCATCTTCCCTAAGAACTTTTATTTCCTCTTCTTGCTGCTGTCTGGCCAACTCCTCAGCCAGTCTTGCCGCCCTGCGCCGGCGAAGCATTATTATGTAAGCAATTAACAAAGCCAGCAGTATAAAAGCTCCCGCCGCCATAGCGGCAATCAGCAAGTTGCGCTTTGCAGCCTCCGCCCTGGCCTGTTCGGCTGCCATAGCAGCTTCCGCTTCCCTTTGCAGAGAATCGTCAAAGGCCATGCTGGATACGGTAATCTGGTCCCCCCTGGCCTCGTCGAAGCCAATAGCGGTGGCAACCACATTATTTATTTGCTGTAATTGTGACTGCGGGAAATTGCCGTTCACCACCACGGAAGCCGAAAGCCTTTTAACACTGCCCGGAGCCTCCACCACAGATTCCTGTTTTGTGGGAACCTGATAATTGGTGGTGTTTTCTTGTTTTGAATAATTCGAACCGCTGCCGGCGGATGCCTGGGCGGAAACAGTGCTTCCCGGCAGTTCGGAGTCGGTACCGGGAGTTCCACCCATAGAAGATCCGCTGCCCGTTTCTTCCAGGCTGTGCTGGCTCAGCGTTTTGCCTTCTTCGTAGGACGTACTGGTGCTCTGTTTCTGGTTGAAGTCCAGTTCCGCGGTAACCATGGACACAGCCTTGCCCGGTCCCAGTATCTGGCGAAGCATCTGCTGTATTCTGTTTTCAAGTTCTTTTTCGTAGGCTCTTTTAATTTCGTAATGATCAAGGGTTTGCAGGGTGAAATTCAGTGATTTATCCTTTAGCCTGAGAATATCGGTCAGAGAGTTGCCGTCCATGTCAATGATATTGACACTTTCCGGCTTTAATCCCTCGACGCTTCCGGTTACGATATCCACTATACCCCTGACATTCTCCGGGGCAAGTTTGGCTGCAGGTTTCAGTTTCAGGGCAATAGAAGCGGAGGGCTCGACCTGCTCATCCAGAAACAGGCTTTTTCTGGGAAGAACCAGATGCACCCTGGCCTGCTCAACAGCGTCCAGTTGCACTATCGTTCTTCTGAGTTCCTCCTGCAGGGCTCTTTGATATCCCACCTGCTGTTCAAATTCGGTAACACCCAGCTTATTCTGGTCAAAAAGCTCAAAACCTACGCCGCTGTTGTACAGGGCGCCGGAACTGGCCAACGATATGCGGGTTTCATATACTTTATTTTCAGGAACTTCGATGGTCTTCCCCTGATCGGTGACACGGTAAGGTATTTTCTCTTTTCTTAACTCTTCTGCCATTTTCCCCGCTTCCTTGGGATCAAGTCCGGTAAACAACGGAGCATAGGGAGTGCTGAACAGTTTTTGCCCGACGAAGGCCAGGGCCAGCAATATGACAACAACCACCGATACTGAAATGCCTTTTTGTACCCTTGTGAGACCCTGCCACCTTTCCCGGAACCTTACCATCAACTCGCCAAAATTCACTTAAGAACCACTTCCCTCATAAAAATGAGGATACACTTAAACCTGCATCCGTGAAATTTCCTGATATGCTTCAATCACTTTGTTTCTAACCTCAGTTGCCAGTAGAAGCATTATTTTGGCCTGTTCCATGGCAATGGTTACCTGGTGCACTTCCTGCACTTCACCTGTGAGGAACCCCTTAACTGTTTCATCAGCCTTAATTTGAGCCTTGTTTACGTCCTGAAGCGCTTTATCCAACATTTGACCGAAGGATGCCCCGGTAGTTTCACCGGAAGCGCCCAGTTTTTTTTCATCGCTCTGCACCTGGGGCAGTATCAGGGGTAGAGGAGCTATTTGCATTTTCATAACCCCCAGAATTAATAACATTATTAAAGAAAGATAATTATTTAATAAAATTTCATAAAGATTTTCGAAAATACACCGATTAATACATTAAAGTTTACGTATTCAATATACAAATCAACGAATTATGTCCAGGGCGCGAACCGCCATATTCTTTCCTGCCTCAAAAACAGTGGCGTTAGCGTCATAAGCCCTGGTGGCGGCGATCATATTCACCATTTCATTG
>CBEULQ010000674.1:0-2317 GCA_965543975.1 uncultured Desulfocucumis sp.
ACTTTAATGAAGAGTTGGTCATTTGCGAGCTTAATATTAAAGTTATAGTCCCTGGTCAACCGGGGATGATGTTGTTACCCGTTACGCGATAATCCTCTCATTAATCTCTCCCAGGGAGCCGCATCCGGTTAAAATCATGGCCTGCTTCAATTCTGCCGTCATTTTGTCAAGAATTTGTTTTACACCCTCCGGCCCGCCGCCGAAAGCGCCCACCACAAGCGGACGGCCGACCAGTACTGCATCGGCGCCAAGGGCCAGAAGCTTTAACACATCCAACCCGCTGCGCACCCCCCCGTCGGCCAGGACCGTAAGACGCGACCCCACGGCCTTGACTATGGACGGCAACACCTCCGCCGCGCCGGGGGTATGGTCCAAAATTCGCCCCCCGTGGTTGGATACCACTATGGCTGCGGCGCCTGCCTTCACAGCAGCTTCGGCCTCATCAACAGTCATTATTCCCTTTATAATGAAAGGCAACTCCGTGGCTGCCACCAATTCCTTCAATTCGGCCAGGGTTTTGGGACCCACCGGCTGGCCTTTAAGGGCCATGGTGACAAGACCGGCGCCGTCTATATCCACCCCTACGACCCGGGCGCCGGCTGCTTCCGCCCGTTTTATTCTCTCAATAACCGCATCCTGCGCCCGGGGTTTTATTATTGCAATTCCATGGCCGCTTTCGGCGGCTATGGCTTCCACGCCTGAATCGTACATGGCCGGGTCTGCGCCGTCCCCGGAGAAGCCGATAGATCCGGCCTGACGGCTGCCGGACATGATCATGCCTATAAATTCTCTTTCAGTAAGCGCCCCACCCATGTTATAAGGAGTGCCGGTCATGGGAGCGGCCAGAACAGGAGTTTTTAAATCCAAACCGAATATGTTCTGCGAAGTGTTGGGATCCCGGGCTTCGTGAATGGTACGCATGTTCAGACGTATACCGGCCAGCGCCTCCAGGTTGGCCTGAAAAGCCGAACCAGTCCCGGTGCCGCCCATTCCCGGCACTTCCCTGGCACAGGCTTTGCCGTTGCAAACGCTGCAAACCCGGCAGTAACCCTCCAGTTTTTTTCTTGCCGCCGCTCTGATTTGTTTTATGTCCATTATCTATCCCTCCCGTAATTATGCCACCCGCTCCCCGGTCAAACCCGGGCTGTCTCTTTCCGGTCATCCACACTAAAATGGTCTACTGGTCTGACCCAATTAACCTTATTATATTAAGCTATATTTTATCACGCAATAGAGGATTCAAGCTGTGATGTTGCCTGCTATGGCAAACAGTTTTTGCCCAACCCGCTGCAAATCTCCCACCATGTTTGCTATATCCTGGGTGGCTTTGGCCTGCTCCTGGCTCACGGCGCCGCTTTGCTCAATCCCGTCCACCACTTGTTCGATGGTAGCCTGGAACTGATTCAGCATTCTATTGATTTCCCTGGCTGAACGGTCGCTGTCTTCAGCCAGCTTGCGTACTTCTCCGGCCACAACAGCGAATCCTCGACCGTGCTCCCCGGCCCTGGCCGCTTCTATAGCCGCGTTGAGACCCAGCAGCTTGGTTTGATCCGCCACACGCCGGATAAAATCAAGAATCTGAACAATATCCTTTAACTGGTGGGCTAATTCCCGGGACACCCCGGCCACTTGCTGACTGGTGGCCGCCAGTTCCTGGGAAGACGCGGATATACCCTCCACAAAAGATGCCGCCTGGTTTATGGCCTTGGCCATCACCTGGGACTGCTCCTGAATTTGTGTCTTCAAATCAGCGTCTCTGAGCATTTTGGTTATTAATGCGCTTGCGACCCTCGCTATAGGCGTCACTATCTCCAGGCTGCCTGCTATACCAAAAGTGCCTATTTTATTCCCGTCAAATTTTACAGCATGGTTATATCCTTCCTTCATTTTTCCTCCGGTAGCGTCAGACTCTTCCCTGGTTACGCCATAATCATCCTGGTCGGTGGAAAGTATGGTTTTGGCCCCGTTGTGCGTCACGCCGATGCGGGTTCCGGCGGAATCGGCGATAATGGTACCGCTCCGGTCGCAAACAATTGTATGAAAGCCGGTTTGTTCGTATATAAAATTGACGACTTGAATAGCGACTCCTTCATTCAGTTTCATTTACACACCTCCTTGATAAGAAATGGAACACTCCTTCTGAATCGCCAAAACTCTTTTTCTTAACATTTTCAAAAAGGAATGTCCCCAAGTATCCGCCCCATTTACCGCGTCAGAAGCTTTCTGCGGCAAACGGACAATTTTTGTTTGTTTTTGTATATTAATAAAGGTCTGACCATTATATCATAAGATTATCTCATTACTTAAAAATTTACAA
>CBEULQ010000675.1:0-2315 GCA_965543975.1 uncultured Desulfocucumis sp.
ACCAAGTTCCGCAGTGTAGTTGTTTTTGGAAAGGCAAGGATTCTGACGGATGATAGTGAGAGGCGATATGCTCTTGATAGTTTAATTGAAAAGTATTCCCCTGACTATCCTGAAGAGGGAAAGCGAGAGATTAAAAACGAGTGGAATGTAGTATGTGTGGTAGAAGTCAAAATTGAACATATGACAGGAAAAGCTGCAAAAAAAAGCGTGCAAGATATAAAGTAGTAATACGGTCACATAAACAAATGAAATTCCTTGGAGGCAATTATAACAAACATGTGTTCTGGTGGCAAGGGAGTGAAGTATATCAGTTGATCCGGCCAGGTCCATTAAATCATGTTCGGCGTTTTATCGTACTTCTCATGGTATACGGCTTTATAGCTTTTTCAATGGTTTGCTGACAAAAGAAAAGGCAGTGTAGATACTTTCTATTTTTAAAAAGGTGCCGGCTACCTCATAGTCCTCCTGGGAAAGCTCAAGCCAGTTTTTTGTTTTTGGCCTCATCATCATTCCCCCGAATAAATTGTGTTGCATAGGAAATGTCATGGTTACAAATCAATTGTGTTGCATTATCTATTCTAATTATAATTACAAAATGTAAATACTGGGAATTATGTCCTAAGAGTAATCCTGTTCTTCAGTGATCATGTAAAAGGTTTTTACATTGTCACCATCTTTAATTCCGGTATCCTCATAATCATCGGGGGAGATAAGTTTTCCATTAACTGTAACCATAATTAAAGGAGAAATATATTCTTTTCTCTCCAGCAACTTTTTAACGGTAAGCCCTTCCTCCCATACAAAATCCCACCCGTTAACCTTGAACATAAAAACACCCCCTTAAAACCTATCCCAAGTATTTTTTAACCAATTCCACAACATCGTGAAAGTCTATACTGAGCTTCGCAGTGTTTCCAGCCTGGGAACGCCGTTTTTTGTCCAGCCTTTTCTTACGTAGACGGCATCAAGAAACCAGCGACCGGTGGCTCCCCTGGCCAGATACTTTTCTTCAAGCAGCACAACTTTTTTACAGCCCAAGACTTCGCAAAAAATGCGAAGTCTTGGGCTGTAAAATTATAGTTTTTCAGAAACAGTTTTTTGTTGTAAGAAAAGAAGTAAATAATCCTTTCCTCCTGCCTTGGCACAGGTTCCCGACATATTAAAGCCGCCAAAAGGCTCAGCTCCTACCAAAGCTCCCGTACATTTTCGATTAAAATAAAGATTGCCTACATGAAAATCCTGCCGGGCCTTTTCCAGGCATTCCCGGTTCTTAGCAAATACTCCACCGGTAAGTCCATACTCGGTATCATTGCCAATCTCGATTGCCTGGTTAAAATCCTTAGCTTTAATAAAGGCCACTACCGGAGCAAAAATCTCCTCCTGAGCAATCCGGGCTTTGGCATCCACATCAGCAATCACTGTAGGTTGAATAAAATAACCGCCTTCGGGACCGGTTTCTCCACCGGTAACTAATCGGCCTTCTTTTTTACCGATTTCAATATATTCCAGCGTTTTCTGGAAGGCATTTTTATCAATCACCGGTCCCATGAAATTTTCACCATTTTCCACCGGACCTACTTTTATTTCCTTGGTTAAGGCTGTCACCTTCTCCAATAGATGGTCATAAACATCCTCAACAACTATTGCTCGGGAGCAAGCTGAGCATTTTTGTCCCTGGAAACCAAAGGCAGATTTTACTATACCATCGGCAGCTACATCTAAATCTGCATCGCTATTGACAATAATAGCATCTTTTCCGCCCATTTCAGCCGCTACTCTTTTAATCCAAATTTGTCCCGGCTGGATTTCGGCAGCCAGCTTGTTAATTCTTAGCCCAACTTCCTTGGAGCCGGTGAAATTTATAAACCGTGTTTTAGGATGCTTTACTAAGTAATCTCCAATGGCTCCTCCTGATCCCGGCAGGAAATTAACTACACCTTTAGGAAGCCCGGCTTCGGTAAGAATTTCCATTAACTTAGCCGCTATGACCGGTGTGTTGCTAGCAGGCTTTACTATAACTGTATTACCGGCTACAACCGGTCCGGCAGTTAAACCTGTTAATATGGCCAGAGGAAAATTCCAGGGGGGGATAACAATACCTACACCAATAGGAATATATATCAATTCATTGTCATGTCCTTCAACAGTAGTCAATTCCTGTCCCCGGCCTAATCTAATCATTTCTCTTCCATAAAACTCCAGAAAATCAATTGCTTCAGCGGTATCGGCAATTGCTTCCAGCCAGTTTTTCCCAGACTCTTTCACCATCCAGGCTGATAACTCAAGCTTACGTCTTCTCATAATGGCTGCCGCCT
>CBEULQ010000676.1:0-2309 GCA_965543975.1 uncultured Desulfocucumis sp.
TCTTTGATTCCGCAAATAAAACCCCTGCTGGGAAGGGAAGAGGAGTCTGGTGTACTGGAGGTGTTGCGCAGCGGCATGCTGGCGGCGGGCAGTCGTGTGGAGGAATTTGAGAAACAATTCTGTGCTTATAATAATTCCCGCTATGCAATTGCTTCTTCGTCCGGTACCACGGCATTGCACGCAATGATGGAGGCTGTGGGTATCGGCACCGGGGATAAGGTGTTTTTAACAGCCTATTCCTTTATAGCTTCAGCCAATGCCATCAAGTACGCTGGCGCAAACCCCATATTCGTGGACATCGACCCGGTTACCGGCAACCTATCGCCGGAGGAATTGAAAAAAAACATTAAAAAACATCCCGGCGCTAAGGCCGTGCTGGTGGTTCACATTTTCGGCCTGCCGGCTGAAATGGATGAAATAGCGGAGTTAGCCCAAAAGCATAATATTATATTGCTGGAGGATTGCGCCCAGGCAGTGGGCGCTTCTTACCGGGGGGTTAAGGTGGGTAATTTCGGCAGGGCTGCGGCATTCAGTTTTTATCCAACCAAAAATATGACCTCGGGGGAGGGCGGCATGGTGGTGACTGGAGATTCTTCCGTAGCGGAAAAGGCCAGGATTATCATCAATCAGGGGCAGCGCCGCCGTTATTTTCACGAGGTGGTGGGTTATAACTACCGGATGAGCGACGTTCACGCAGCCATAGGTTTGGCACAATTGGAGAAGCTGGAACGGTTCAACCGGAAAAGGATAGAAAACGCCAAATTCTATGATAGGAAGATTACCAATCCCAAAATTGAAAAGCCTGTTTTTATTCCGGACAGGGTACATGTTTTCAATCAATATACCATAAGGGTGGCCGGCAGGGAAAAATTCACCCGTTACCTGTCGGAGAAAGGCATAGGATATGGCATTTATTACCCGATGATTATTCCGGATCAAATCCCCTACCGCAATGCTCGGGACGTGGGCGGCCACTGGCCGGAGGCGAAAAAGTTGGCCGGGAGGTGCGTTTCCATTCCGATATACCCTTCCCTGACCCCGGAGGAACTTCGGTTTATTGTGGAAACCATTAACAACTACGATTAAATGGGGACATTCCATCGTGAAAGTATTAATAAAGAAGTAACTATAGAAGTCAGGAGTCAGGAGTCAGAATGAGAGAACCAGAGAAAACAACAGGAATCAGCATGAGAGAACGGTTTATCGTCTCGAAATATTCTGAATTCTGAATTCTTGGATAGTAGCAAAAAGAAAGGGATTACCCATCCAATCCAACTTGATAAAAAGGAAGGGAATTATGTTAACCCAAGAAGGTGTGTCCCCTGACATACGTTGGGGACATACCTCACCCTAAAAACAGGCATTCATAGAGGTGTGTCCCCTGACAAACGTTGGGGACATTCCTCACCCCGAAAACAGACTTTCATAGAGGTGTGTGCCCTGACATACGTTGGGGACATTCCTCACCCCAAAAACAGGCATTCATAGAGGTGTGTCCCCTGACCTTAGTAGAGGAGGTTTAAAGTCGTTTGATTGTTTCCGGCCATCAACCCAATTATTTGCCCTGGCTCGGATATTTTCACAAAATGAAATCCTGCGATCTTTTTGTAATATTGGATGACGTGCTTCATTCCAACAGGGGCATAACCAGCAGGAATAAAATTAAAGGGCCGGAGGGGTCCAGACTGTTGAGCGTACCCCTGGTCCGTAAAGAGGTTCCAATAAAAGACGTTGAAGTGATTAATGAGAGCAGGTGGTACAGAAAGCACTGGTATTCGTTGCAGGGCTGCTACGCAAGAGCTGCATACTGGAAGGAGTACAAAGAGCGGTTTTTTGTAATATATAACGACCCGGGGGATAATCTAGCCGAATTAAATTTAAGACTTATTGAGGTGGTGCGTGAAATACTGGATATTAGCACACCCATGATACGCTCGTCGGATATACCGGGGATCACAGGAAAAAAGGGGACCAAGATAATCAACATTTGCAAATACCTTGGCGCCGACACATACTTGTCAGGTAACGGAGCGCGGGTCTACAATGACGAAGGTGAATTTAAAAGAAACGGCCTTCGACTGGTTTATCAGGATTTTGAGCATCCCGTTTACCCTCAGCAGTGGGGAAAGTTTTTACCTAATCTTTCAGCGGTGGATATGATATTTAATTGCGGGCGGGAAAGCAAAAATTATTTAACCAAACAGGTGATTTATGAGTAAAATAAATGTCTTAGTCACAGGTTCCGGTTCCCTGTACGGAGTTGCGGTGATTAAGTCCCTGTTAAAATCGTCTTTAAAATTGAAGCTGGT
>CBEULQ010000677.1:0-2308 GCA_965543975.1 uncultured Desulfocucumis sp.
GGCATACGAGATAGTAAGCCGTGACTGGAGTTCAGACGTGTGCTCTCCGATCTCGTCAATTCTGTTAAAGGATTTTATATAAACGAAGGAGATTTGTATGGTTCCCGTGGCGCTGTTTAATTGTCCTGATTACCAAATGGAAAATGTTGAAGCAGGTGTAAGACACATACTGGCAGAGCTTGGCGGGATGGACAAAATTGTGAGTCCCGGGCAAAAGGTGGCCCTAAAGCTTAACCTGATAGCCAGGAAGAAACCGGACGAGGCTGCCACCACTCACCCTGCCGTGGTGGAGGCGGTGGTGCGGGAGATACAGCGTTGCGGGGGGAAGGTAGTGCTTTGCGACAGCCCGGGAGGTCCTTACAGCCAATCTCTGCTTAAAGCGGTATACAGGGCTACGGGAATGGTTGAAGTGGCGGAAAAAACCGGTGCAGACTTGAACTACGACACCAGTTGGGTTACACTGGCACACCCTGAGGGAAAGATGATTCACAGCCTGCCGCTTATAAAACCCCTGGCCGAAGCTGATGTTGTGGTGGGTTTATCCAAATTAAAAACACATGGCATGACCGGGTTTACCGGGGCTGTAAAACTGTTTTACGGAGCCATTCCCGGTTTAAAAAAGGCGGAATACCACTTTAACATGCCGGATTTGGAGCAGTTTTCCCGGCTTCTTATAGATATAGTTAAACTGATTAAGCCATCCCTGTCCATAATGGACGGAATTGTGGGAATGGAAGGCGACGGGCCGACCTCCGGCGACCCCAGGCATTTAGGGCTGCTGCTCGGGTCGGTTAACCCCTTTGCCCTTGATATGGCAGCCTGCCGTATAATAGGCATAGAACCTGAAAAGCTGCCGCTTTTCAAAGCTGCAGCTGAACAAGGGCTGATTACCGGAGACGCACCAATTAATTTAACCGGAAACGGCTTTTTAATTATTGACGAGCCCTTCAGGCTGCCATCCCATATGAGTATACATTTTAATCTCCCGCCCCTTATGAAAAAGATCCTGGGCAAATGGATTCAGCCCAGGCCCTGGTTTAACCGGGAACTATGCGCAGGTTGCGGGGACTGTCTCAGGGCCTGTCCGGCCGGAGCCGTAAAAATACGAAAAAAAACGGCTGATGTGGACATAAACGCCTGCATCCGGTGTTTTTGCTGCCAAGAACTATGCCCGGCCAAAGCTGTCTCCGTTCGCAGGTCGTGGTTGGGCAGAATGCTCATTCGCTAGGAAGCAGTTACTAATATTTTTGCCTGGCAATTGGGAAGTGTGAAGCTGAGAGGTCACGTCTCACCTCTTAATCTTAAACAGGCCTCTGGTCATATATTTGTCAGGTTTGCATTTTTCCCCACTTGTTCACCAAAATAACCCCTGAAACAGCCAGTAACCCTCCGGCCAGGGAAATAACGGTGGGCACCTCGCCCAGCCAGACCCAGGCTATAAATATTGCCAGAACAGGTGACAGGTACAAAAAGCTGGTAACAATGGAAACCGGAGCCCGGGAAAGGGCGTAAGTCCAGGTAACATAGGCCAGGGCTGCGGGGAATACTCCCAAATATACAACGGCTACCGTATCTCCCAGGGGCGCATGCCGCACTTCCCCGGCAAGACCCGGGATGAATACCAGCATGAATATTGTTCCCGCCCAGATGGTATAGCAGGTTAACTCAAAGGGTGTATACTTTTTCAGATATGGCTTTTGAAATACGAAATAGATGCTGGTGCACAGAGCCGACAGCAAAATCAGGAAGGCACCGGGGTCAAAGTCGAACCCTTCCCCCTCACCCAGAGCAATCATGGCCACTCCGGCAAAGCTAACCGCTATTCCCGCCCAACCCCAAAATTTCAACCTCTCTGAAAGGAAAAACATGGCCAATAGAGCGGTAAAAACAGGACCAGCCGCAATCAGCAGGCTGGCCGCTCCCGCCGTAACCGTTAGCTCGCCGTAAGCCAGAGCAACATGGTAAACGCTTATACCCAGAAAACCCAGCAGCATGATTGCCGGTACATCCTTTACTTCCGGAAGCCTCAGGCGCTTCACCGGGGCATAGGCAACAAGAACCATGGAAGCCACCAAAAAGCGAAAAAGGGCCAGGTGACCCGGTGTATATGACCTCAGCCCTGCCCTTATTCCGGCAAAGGCCGAAGCCCAGAAAACAAGTGTTATTCCCAGGGCCGCGGCAGTCTGCCAATTAATTCCTATTCCGGCTTCTTTATACATTTCGGCTGCAGTTTGGGTCTTCATTTAATTTCTCCAGATCGGAAGAGCCACGTCTGAACTCCAGTCACGGCTTACTATCGCGTATGCCG
>CBEULQ010000678.1:0-2305 GCA_965543975.1 uncultured Desulfocucumis sp.
TTTTTTGTAACCTTTGCCTCCTCAAATAGTCTAACCGATAGACCAATAACAGGAGGCTGATCACATGAAAATAACAGATGAAATTATTTTGGTGGCGCCTTGCGGAATAAACTGCGGCGACTGCGAAGGCTACAAGGCTAAGGATAATCCCGCCTTATTGGAGTACCTGGTTTCCAGAGGAATTAAAAGAGAAGGATTACCCTGTCCCGGATGCAGATCAATCAAGGGAAACTGCCCGGCCATCAGCTGCGCATGCGATACTTACACCTGCGTGGCGGAACGCGGAGTCGACTTCTGCTTTGAGTGCCCGGAATTCCCCTGCGCCAGATTAAACCCGGCGGCAGACAGGGCCAACGTCCTGCCGCATAATATTAAAATCTTCAACCTGTGCTTCATCCAACAACAAGGCTTGCCCAGGTTCCTGGAGAAATCCCCCGAAATAAAACAAAGATATTTCCAGGGCAAAATGTTAATTGGTAAAGGGCCTCAACTGAACCCACCTGCTGATGAAAAGTATAGCGATTATTTGGATAATAATGGAGGAAAGGTTGAAAAATGATGAAAAGGACTAACGAAAGTCTTTGCATACCAGACAAAGGGCTTGCCGCCGTTTGCGGGCTGTTTTGTCCTGCGTGTCATGTATTTATTGGAACTACTGAAGACCCGGAAAGGCTTAAAGGTATTGCGGGGCGTCTGCAACGCCCGGTTGAAGAAATGAAATGCTATGGCTGCCGGGCTGAAAAACGATGCTTTTATTGTTCTGAGAATTGCAAAATGACAAAATGCGCTGCTGAAAAAGGGATAGATTTCTGTGTCCAATGTAATGAATATCCCTGTGAAGAGTTGAGAGTGTTTCAAGCCGAATTGCCGCATAGAATCGAGTTGTGGAAATCTCAAGAACGCATCAAAGAAGCCGGCTTCGAAAAATGGTATATTGAAATGATTGAACATTACTCATGTCCCGAATGTGGCACGTTAAATTCTGCCTATGACATGGCATGCAGAAAATGCGGCGCAACTCCGGGTTGTACATATGTGAGCCTGCATAAAGACGCAATAATACAACAGCTGGCCGGGAGAAAGTAACGGATAATGCGGCAGGGCGGTTCTTACCTGTCGCATTATTTATGTGTCAGATAATATACCTCCCTTTGCCTAACATATGATCCGAAAAGGCAGAGGCGCGCACTATACAGGCTTTGAAGACAAAACCCTTAGCTAAATCCCTCTTGACTTTGTTCCTTTAACCTGCTTTACGAAGCAGCCAATGTACCTTTTATAGCACCATAAAGGAAATAGATGCCATAAAGGGTTACCATGGTGCCGGCGATACAATCCAGGTATTTCGGCGGTATTTTCTCAAATACCCCGGCCTTGCCTAGAATCAACGCAATCAAACCAATTACACCCATACCTATTAGAACTCCCAGGCTGGCCGTAGCCATCCCCTGTTTTAAGGCAATGGCCAGCCAGACAATCACTATTTCTACACCCTCAGCAAACATGCCCCAGGCCGCTATGCTTACACCCGCCCAGTTAACGGGTTTTGCCAGACCTTTTTCCAACGCCAGGGCCGGGCCTGCGGGCGCTCCTTTTGCAACAGGCAATCCCCGGTCGATGGTTGCCGCCCCTTCTCCCTCTTTATGGGCGCTCCAAAATTCATAATAAAGAAATATACCAAAACCAAAAAGCAATATGCTGGACACCCAATCCAATATGTGCATCGGTATCCGTGAGGCAAAACTACCCAGGGCGAATGAAATGACAGCTATGGCTATCGCTCCCAGCACCGATCCCAGTGCCGCGCTTTTCCACCCGTTTTTGTAGGCCACCGAGGCAACAACAGTAGAGGCGATAAAAAGTTCGGTAAAGGTTACCTGAAAAGTAATGAGTGAACCAATCAGGGATATTTCCATGCTTCACCAACCCCCTAGTTTTTGGGAAAAACCGGCTTGTTAAATTAATGTCGGTATATCTAAAAGTGAACACTATTTTTCAATTCCTCCGGCTTCAACACTGTCCACGGGGTATCGTGCAAAACCTGAAGATAGCTCATATCGGAACCGGCCGGGGGAATTAAAGGGAACCTTCCCACAAGCCTGCCCGTTACCAGGGAGTATTTATTTTCTTCAATATTTATAAATAAGGAAAAATTAAAGCTTGGAATGTTGTAATGACTGAAATAATTGAAAAATTTTCCCAGTCCGCAGGCAAGGTTGTCAAAATGAGACTTGTCAATGTGTTTGATGCTTTTGCAGTCGTCAAAAACCACTATGACATCGGCCAGGGCTTTGGGGGCAAAGGC
>CBEULQ010000679.1:0-2303 GCA_965543975.1 uncultured Desulfocucumis sp.
CGTCTACGGCCCTGTTGTAGCTTGTCAGCTCTTCGGGATTGAAGAATATGTTGATTTCCCGCTCTGCGCTGGCGGGGGAATCTGAACCGTGAATAATGTTCCTGCCTATATCCATGCCGTAGGTGGCCCTGATGGTACCCGGCGCAGCTTTTAGGGGATTGGTGGCGCCCATCATTTCCCTGGCCACGGACACGGCGTCCTTGCCTTCCAGCACCATGGCCACCACCGGGCTGGAGGTTATGTAATCCACCAGCGGTCCGAAAAAAGGTTTTCCCTTGTGTTCGCCGTAATGGGTTTCAGCCATTTCCCGGGGTATCTGGAGCATTTTCAGCCCTACTATTTTCAGTCCTTTTTTTTCAAAACGGGAGATTATTTCCCCCACCAGCCCCCTCTGGACCCCGTCGGGCTTTACCATTAAATATGTTCTCTCCATTTTCTTTGCCTCCCAAGTGTTGTAAAAAAGAATGTTAAGCATCATGCGGCTTTTCGCCGGCTTGTTTCATCAATTCACCAAATTCATTGGCTTCTATGGTTTCCTTATCCATCAGGGTGTTGGCGATAAGGTGCAGGGTGTCCATGTGCTGAATCAGTATATCCTTGGCCCTGTTATAGTTTTTATCCATTATGTTATGTACTTCCTTGTCGATGTTGGTGGCTACCTCTTCGCTATAGTTGCGGTCCCTGGACAAATCCCGGCCTAAAAAGGGAGTTTCCTGCTTGCGGCCAAAGGTCATGGGACCCAGTTCATCGCTCATACCGTATTCCATGATCATCCGGCGGACGATCTCCGTGGCCCGCTCCAGATCGTTCTGGGCGCCGGTGCTGATTTCCTTTAGCACCACATCCTCCGCCACCCTGCCTCCCAGCAGCATGGTAACCTGGTCTATCAGCATGGATCTGGTCATGTAGTAACGGTCTTCCTTGGGCAGCAGAAGGGTATAACCGCCTGCCCGGCCCCTGGGAATGATGGAAACCTTGTGCACCGGGTCGGTATTTGGCAGCAGGTAGCCCACCAGGGCATGGCCTGCCTCGTGGTAGGACACCAGTTTTTTCTCTTTGTCGCTGATGACTTTGGACTTTTTCTCAGGACCGGCAATAACTCTCTCGATGGAATTCTCCAGTTCCGGCATGCCTATTTCCGGCTTATTAAACCTGGCCGCCAGCAGGGCCGCCTCATTTACCAGGTTAGCCAAATCCGCCCCTGTAAAGCCGGGGGTTCGCCTGGCCAGTACGTCCAGATCCACATCCTGGGTTAACGGCTTACCTCTGACATGCACTTTTAATATTTCCTTACGCCCGGTCAGGTCGGGTACGTCCACCACCACCTGGCGGTCAAAACGTCCGGGCCTTAGAAGAGCTGGATCCAGAATATCCGGCCGGTTGGTGGCAGCTATAATTATTATGCCCTCATTAGGGGCGAAACCGTCCATCTCCACCAGCAATTGGTTCAGTGTCTGCTCCCGCTCGTCATGTCCTCCGCCCAAACCGGCTCCGCGCTGCCGCCCCACGGCGTCAATCTCGTCGATGAATACAATACAGGGGGCATTCTTTTTGGCCTGTTCAAAAAGATCACGGACCCTGGACGCGCCGACACCCACAAACATCTCAACAAAATCGGAACCGCTGATGGTAAAGAAGGGAACCCCTGCCTCCCCGGCCACAGCTCTGGCCAGCAGGGTTTTACCGGTGCCCGGAGGGCCGAACAGAAGCACGCCCTTCGGTATCCTGGCGCCCAGTTCGTTAAACTTTTTGGGATTTTTCAAAAACTCGACTATCTCTTCCAGTTCTTCTTTTACCTCGTCGGCCCCGGCCACATCCGCAAAGGTAACCTTTTTCTTTTCATCACTGTGCAATTTAGCTCTGCTTTTGCCGAATGACATAACCCTGTTGCCGCCGCCCTGAGTCTGCTGCATCATAAAGAAAAACAGCAGCACAAATATGAGAATGGGCAGCAAACTTGTGAGCAGTCCCGCCCACCAACTGGGCTGAGGGGGCTTCTCGATTCTGTAGCTGACGTTTTTCTCCTCCAGCAGGCTCATCAATCTCTGGTCCGGGCTAATACCACGGGTTTCAAAACTTGTTCCATCCCTTTTTTTGCCAGTTATCAGGTTGGTGCTGTCCTCCGCCTGAATGACTACAGATGCCACTTCACCTTTAGAAAGAGATGCGAGAAACTGGCCATAATCTATGGACTCCGGAGAAGTATCGGCCGGAGATGATAAACGAATCAATGCAATTATAACCAGCACGATGAGAAGATAAATACTAAGGTTTTTCAGGACTCTGTTCAACCAAGCCACTCC
>CBEULQ010000680.1:0-2302 GCA_965543975.1 uncultured Desulfocucumis sp.
TTATTATATCCCCAGCTAAAAAATAATCTTCGCTAAAGTAACAAGCGCTGTGTTCTATCCTTTCTCCGTACTGGAACTCATTTCCTCCCGGCTGTATAAAACATTGTATTTCTAGTGTTTTCAACAAATAAGAACACTCAACAATAGAGTGTCCTTATTTGTTGCTGTATTATTTATCACAACCGTCGCAGTCTTCGCATCCTTTATAGTCACAGTTGTTTTTGTTTTCCGGCTGCCTACCGGCAGCCGGAATCATGTTACAGTATGAACAGTGATCGGGGCAGGGTTTACAGGGTTCGGCGTGAATCAACACGTTGACTCCCTGCATGCTCCGGCTAACATCCTGCTCGATGCGGTCGCAGAGTTCATGGGCCAGGTAAATCCTCTGCATCCGGGGCACCACCAGGTGCAGGTCCACATGCCGCTCGGGGCCCGCCCTCCGGGTGCGGAGTTTGTGAAAGTGAACATACTCGCCCGAATACCTGTGTAAAACCTCCATAATAGTCCTTTCCTCTTCGTCGGAAAGACGCGCATCCACAATGCTGCTGGCGGATTTTATCAATAATTCAAAAGCTGCCTTGATAATGAGGGCGGAAACTCCAAGGGCGATAATTGGATCCAACTGGTTTATGCCTGTAATTTTGATCAGTATTATCCCCACAAATACACCCAGGGAGGTGTATACATCCGTGCGCAAATGCCAGGCATCCGCTTCCAGGGCCGGCGAATCGGTTCTTTTGGCAGTCCTCATCAGCATTCCCGACACCAGAAAATTAACACCCGCCGATACTCCCATAACCAGAATACCCAGGTTAAGGGATTCCACCTGCCCCCCCCGGAACAGCTTCAGCACCGCCTGCCCTATAATTCCTGCCGCGGCCGCCAATATCAGCAACGCTTCAATAACCGCGGCTACGTTTTCAAATTTACCGTGGCCGTACCGGTGGTCCTCGTCCGCGGGCTTTCCGGACTGCCGAAGGGAAAAATAGGCCACCAGGGAAGCCACCAGGTCCAGACCGGAATGGATGGCTTCTGAGATGACGCTGACAGAACCCATAATAAGGCCTACCACCAGTTTCCCGGAGGTCAGCGCCAGATTAGAAAGGACGGAAATGGACGCCGCCTTTAATTTTTCATTCGTCATTGCCCTACCTCCGCAAAAATAATGCCCGGGGCCAACATCCCAGTAAGGCCTGGATGAAGTCCCACGGGCTAATCCGCTGCCGTAAGGCCCGGCCGTTTTTTCCCGGCCTGACTATAGGGGTAGTATAGCATAACCTGTTTGTCCCGGGCAACAGCTAATATTGACAATGATTTACATTTTCACTTATCAGGAACCTTTATTGTTCCACTCCGATGTTTTGTTGTTGAGGTCTTTAAAGCTCTGGTATATTATCCCCTCTTCGTCCTTTTCCACGGGAATGCTGTCAACATCCTCCACCGCTCCCCTGTCCTCGGTGGCCAGGTCGTTATCGCCGTAATAGGAACCGGACTCGGCAAAGGGAGCGTGTTCATTCCAGCGGGCCACGTCTTGCCAGGAATCCTCCCAGTCGTAAAGAGTCTCCCCAGGATCCAGGCCGTGTTCATAAATTTCTTCCAGCACCTTTTCCTCCACCGGCCTGACCCTGGTCTGTGGCATCTCTTCGCTTTCCCGTTTGCAGTTCATGCAAAGGGTGGTGTAGGGCAGCGCATCCAAACGGTCCTCGGAAATTTCTGCGTTGCAAATCTCGCAGGTGCCGTAATCGCCCCGTTCAATCCTTTCCAGGGCGTCGTCTATGTCCCCCAGCAGTTCTGCCGCGTCCTCCCGCAGCGCAAAATCTTTGGCCCGCTCAAAAACCTCCGAACCCACATCACCCGGATGATTGTCGTAAAGCGACAGTTCTCCGACGGAAGCGCTCATGGCCTCCCGGAGCCCACCATCCTCATAGCTCTCGATTCTGTTTTCAATCAGTTTCCTTTCCTCCAGCAGGCGCCGTCTATAGTTATGCAGTTTTTCCTCAGTCAGCACCGGATTACTTCCCCCCAAATTATATTGTTAATTTAGTAGCGCCGGGAACTAAGTTGGTCTTGCACGATTTGCACTATTTCCGCTATAAAACTGCCTATAACTGGTAGGTTCAGGCTTACAAGCTTTCTCAGAATCAGCACCAGCATTGCCCCGAGTATGGCGAACCCAACCGCTATTCCCAGACCCCGGGCTATGCCGGATGTAAAGTTCACCCATAACAGGCGCCAGGGGTTGTGAAGCAGGTCCACATATTCGGCCAGTTTCATTTTTTCCATGTTAATGGTAAGTTCGACA
>CBEULQ010000681.1:0-2302 GCA_965543975.1 uncultured Desulfocucumis sp.
ACACCACTCAAAAAAAGTCTTCAGATTAACTAGCCGTATATTGTAAGTGGCTGGCTTAACAGGTTGTTCCATGTGTTCAAATACGGCGGCTTTCAGCGTTATAGGCTTCGGGGTAGCGCCTGAACAGTACGCTAACCTGTGTGCGATAGTCAATTATTGTTCTTTCACTCAATCCCTGAGCCTGTTTCCAGTAGCAGAATTGTTGCAAAGCTTCTTCCCAGGATTCCGGCACAACCTTCCTGATGCGTAAAACTTTCCCTTTCGCCAAGATATAATAAACCCCCTTCGCTGCTCCAGTATTTACTGAAAGAAACAGTAAAGGGGGAAATCCAGTGGGGTTAAATTAGGCGCATTGGATTCGTCAAAATCAAGTGGGTGGCAACAAATCCCAGCTTCCTTAAAACCCCTGTAACTATTGATTGGTGCGGGCGAGAGGACTTGAACCTCCACGGGAGTTACCCCACTGGATCCTAAGTCCAGCGCGTCTGCCGTTCCGCCACGCCCGCATAAATTTATTGTAAATGTTGCAAAAATTATAGTAGCATATATAACATATCACGTCAAGGTGTTAAAGACTGGTTGAATAAAAGGGGCAATTCGCTTGCCCCTCAGTATATTAACACAATGACGATATTATCCTGTCATTCAGTGGACCGTGGCCAGCTGCAATACGTTGTCCCTGAAAGTTTCAAACCCCACCCGGTCAATAAACTTACCCAGCCTTTCGTTGGTTTGAGCCTGGGATTTGTAATACTCAATGCACCTGTCCAGCATCTCCATTACCTGGTCACTGGTGGCTTCCTCCACCAGCTTTTGGCCGAAACGTGGTGTTACTCCACCATTCCCCCCCACATACACGGTAAATCCCTTGCTGGTACCCATCACACCGAAATCAATAACGGCGGCATCCATGCATTTGTTTGGACAACCGCTGATACTGATTTTAAATTTGGAAGGCAGGTTCATGCCATGATATTTCTTGTCGATGGACATGCCAAGGCCCACCGCGTCTTGCTGACCGCGTTTGCAAAAGGTAGTGCCGGGACAGAATTTTATGCTGCGCACGCACAGGCCGATGGCCGCCCCGGGGGCAATTCCCAAATCACTCCAAGCGCTGTCCACATCCTCTTTTTTCAGCCCCACAATGGCCAGGCGCTGCGATGAGGTTGCCTTTACCGCAGCGCATTTGTACTTCTCCGCCACATCGGCAATCTTCCTCAGCAGGTTGAAATCCATAATCACCCCGCCGGGAATATGGGGGGCTATGGCATACGTCCCGTCCCTCTGCAATATGGCCCCCTTATCCAACATATCCCTGTCGGTATTGTTATGTCTGTAACGGTTGTCTGTTTGGTTGGGCATCTCCTGCGTTCTATCCACTTTATCCCTCCTGCGAATATATCCTGAATCTAGTGTTATTATTAGTACTCCCATTTATACCGGGTCGATATTCCCATTTTTCCTTATTACAAAATCCGCAAAGGTATATAGCGGGATGTCGTAGAAGCGAGGCTTCAGGATTTGCCTGTGTCCTCCATGCTCTCCCTGATTTTCTGGTTAACGTTGTTGAAAAGGCTGTTGAATTGGCCTCTGGCCCGGTAATATATCTTTACATTTTTATTGGCCATCATGTTCCGCTCCGCCTCTTTAAACTTTTCTAAATGCTCAGCGGTTATTTCATGGCCGATCATATGCATTCTTTCGTAAGACTGCTGGAGCATGGAAAAATGCTGTATTAATTTTTCAGCCTCCTGATCCTTTTTCAGCATTGCTTCAGCATCTTTCATTTCCCGGTATTCCTTTGATTTACCCAGCATCCTGCCCAGTTCGGCGGCTTTATCCAGAATAGACATTAAAACCACTCCGTTTTTTTGTATTCTGTAAACAATCATTCCCATTATCAGGGAAAAAATCTCCGTAAAACCTTCTCATATAAGTTTCTATGTGCGACCCTCATTCTTAAGCAGCACTGAAAAAATAACCCCCTGTCGGGGGATGTTTACAGAATCTTGCTTAAGAAAGATTTCAATCTGTCATTACGGGGATCTCCAAATATTTGCTCCGGAGTTCCCTCCTCCAATATGCAGCCCTCATCCATAAATATCACCCGGTCTCCCACTTCCCTGGCAAAACCCATTTCATGGGTAACCACTATCATAGTCATACCTTCCCGGGCCAGATCTTTCATGACTGCCAGCACCTCCCCCACCATTTCCGGGTCCAGGGCGGAAGTGGGTTCGTCAAAAAGCATCACTTTTGGCTTCATGGCCAGTGCCCGGGCAATGGCCACCCTCTGCTGCTG
>CBEULQ010000682.1:0-2301 GCA_965543975.1 uncultured Desulfocucumis sp.
GGGTAGAAAAAAATAGGATGTATTACAAATACGGGGTTAAGGAATATTGGGTTGTAGACCCGGAAGTAAAAGTTATAGAAGTATTTACCGCTGGCGAGAACAACTGGATTATTTCAGATACCTATGATCATAAAGAGGTTTTAACATCACCGCTTTTGCCAGGATTACAAATCGATTTAGGAGATGTCTTTTTATAGAAAAAGCCTCTTTTCCTCTAAAAATAACCCCTACAACAAGGGAGTTTCGTATAAAATAGAGCCGGCATATCATGCCGGCTCGTTGTTTTACATTTCAATCTCTTCTCAGCGCTTCGATGGGATCCATCTTGGCCGCCTTGTTGGCGGGCAGCATACCGAAAATTATGCCGATGGCGGCGGAGAAGGTAAACGCTATCAACGCCGTCCACCAGGACACCAGGGGCGGCCATTTGGCCAATTTAGCAATGAGAAAAGCCCCGCCTATACCCAGCGCCATCCCGATAATACCTCCCAGCACACACAGAACCACGGACTCAATTAAAAACTGGATAAGAATATCCTTGCGCCTGGCTCCCAGGGCCTTGCGGATGCCTATTTCCCTGGTCCGTTCAGTTACCGACACCAACATGATATTCATGACTCCAATGCCGCCGACAAATAGAGATATTCCGGCTATGGCGCCGATAATCAGGGTCATGATGCCGGTTATTTTGTTGGCGGACTGCATTATCTGCTCCATGCTTTCGCTGCCGTACTTTGCACCCCGGTGCCGGCGCTCCAGCACCTTTACCGCCTGCTCCATGGTTTCCTGAACCTTTTCCTTGGAAACGGCGCTGCCTTCAAGATCGTTTATATAGGGTCCGTACATATTGCGCCAGGCCCTGCCCGGTATATAAGTATTGACGTTTTCGCCAAAGCCGAATATGGACTCGCCTTTGGCCACCACTCCTATAACCAGAAAGGGTGTGTTGCCGACACTGACCATATTCCCCAGCGGCTCCGTGCGGCCGAAAATTTCGTCTGCCAGCGCCTCGTCCAGCACAGCCACCCGCCGGCTTAAGGTGTCGTCCTCTTCGCTGAAAAAGCGCCCTTTTTTCATGGTCAGCTTGCTGATAAAGGCGTAGTCGGCGGACACTCCACGCACCTGGCAAAATTTTTTACTCTTTGGTCCCCGCACATCGTCCATGGTATCGCTGTTGGCAGAGATATGGGTGATGCCGGGCACTTTATCCTTCAATACCTGCACGTCACTGGCACTGAACTCCCTGCCGTTCGGGTTCTTGCCGCTGCGCCAGTCCACGTACACCACAAAAATGTTAGTCCCCACCTTCTCCATCTCTGTCATCAGTACCGCCCGCCCGCCCTGGCCGATGGCTACCACCGCAATCACCGCGGCGATACCGATGATTATACCCAGGGTGGTTAAAAAAGAGCGTAGTTTATTAGCCCTTATACCCTCCAGGGCTACCCGTATACTCTCAAACAGGTTCACTGAACATCCCCCCTCCGGTCTTCAGATGCCCTTTGGGAAAAGGGGACTGCCTCAGGAGACCCGGCCGGAACTGATATTTCACCAGAATGAATGTTGTTTTGGTTCCCCGGACCCAGATTTTTTAACTGTTCTACAGCATCCAGAGGGCTTTCTACCCTTTCGTCGGCCACCAGCCTGCCATCCCGGAAGTGGATAATCCTGGAGGTATGCAAGGCAATATCCCTCTCGTGGGTTACCAGCACTATGGTGGCCCCGTTGCGGTTTAAATCCTGAAAAATAGCCATTATCTCTTCCCCGGACCGGGTGTCCAGGTTGCCCGTGGGCTCGTCGGCCAGCAATACCGCAGGTTCGTTAACCAATGCCCGGGCTATGGCCACCCTCTGTATCTGGCCACCGGATAACTGATTGGGGCGGTGATCAATCCTTCCGGCCAACCCCACCTTTTCCAGGGCCGTGGCAGCCCTTCTCACCCTTTCCCGGGCATTTATCCCGGCATACAACATGGGCAGTTCCACGTTGCGCAGGGCGGTCATCCGGGTCAGCAGATTGAAATTCTGAAAAACAAAGCCTATTTTCAGGTTGCGCACCCTGGCCATGCCGGTGTCATCCAGGGTGCTTATTTCAATTCCGTCCAGTTTGTACGAGCCGGAGGTGGGGGTATCCAGGCAGCCCAGAAGGTTCATCAGGGTTGATTTGCCGGAGCCGGACGGCCCCATTACGGATACAAACTCGCCGGCCTTAACCTCCAGGTTCACGCCTTTCAATGCCTCCACCGGGTGCGACCCGGTGTTGTAAACTTTAGCCAGATCTATCACCTGAATCATCATTTAT
>CBEULQ010000683.1:0-2301 GCA_965543975.1 uncultured Desulfocucumis sp.
AGAAGGCCTATGGTGTTGAAATCTATGGCTTCCACGGCCTGTTCCGGACTCAATATTTTGGTTAACGCCATCAGCCCGGCTCCCACCAGGGCCACAACGGTGCGGTGGATTTTTTCTGATACTATGATTCCGTAGGTAAGCAGGAATACTGCCGTGGCAAATAAGGCCTGGGTGCTTTCAGACAAAACAATAACCTCCTTAAACACATTCCTAAAGGTATTATGGCCCGAATTTAATTATAACCGGCCCGGGATGACCAGGAAAGTATTCCGGACCGGCTGATTTAAAATTTTAATATCCTTTTTCAGCGGGTTTATTTCACAATCGGACTCATACCTATTAGCGGCCAGTAGGTAAACATGAATATCAGCAGCAAAACTAATATAAGTATACTCCCCAGAATGCCGTACTTGAAAAACTCCCCGGTGGAGAACTGTTTCGACTCATAGGCAATGGCGTTGGGTGCAGCTCCTATCAGCAGTATAAAAGGCATGCCCGCCATGGACACCGAGGAGTAAAGAACCAGCTCGGGGTTTACTCCCAGGTATTTGGCGATAACCAGGGCAACCGGGAGCACGATGGAAATGGCAGCCACGTTCATAATAAAGTTGGTCAAGAGCAATACCAGCAATGAGATACCCATTACGAATACCACCCAGGGAGCGCCCTGCAGCAGTGAAATGAAGTTGACGGCAATCCACTCCGCGGCGCCGGTTTTCCACAGGGCGAAACCAATGCTCATGGCGCCGCTGAATAGAAGCACTATGTTCCAGGGAATGCTCTTTTCCAGATCCTGAACCGTCAGTATCTCCAGCATAAAGAACAGCAGTCCGGCCACCAGCAGGGGTATGGAGCGGTCAATGGCCTTAAGGGCCGGGATAAAGGACTGGAGTATAAGTACCGAGAGGGCGCCGGCTACCAGAATTAAAACGGTTATTTCCTGTTTGTTTATGGGGCCCAGATCAGAGTAAAGGGTGCTGGCCTTTTCCCTAATGCCGGCTATCTTGCTTTTTTCCGGTTTAAGCACTGTTATGAGCATCAACCAGATTAAAATTACGCTTACCCAGGCAAAGGGCAGCAGGTGCTCGGAAAAGGCGATGAATGACACGTCCTGGCCGGTGAACTCCTTGAAAAATCCCACTGCCGCCGGGTTGCGCGCGCCGCCCATCATGGTGGCTATGCTGCCGGCCCCGGCTGTGTAGGCCATGCCTATAAACATGGCTTTACCGAACTTGGTGGGTTTGTCTCCCTCTCCATACAGTGCCAGAATGGCCATCATGATAGGGAACATGGTGGCCGCCACAGCAGTGTGGGCCATCAGGTGGGTGAGGGCCGCCGTTATTACAAATACGCCCAGAAGTATTTTACGGGTATCTTCGCCGACCACCGCCAGCATTTTATATGCTATACGTTTGGTAATGCCGGCCTTGGTAAAGGCCAGGCCCACCAGCAGGGAACCAAGTATGAACATAACTGTGGGGTCCATAAAATCCTTCATGGCTTCCTTTGCGGTGCGAATGCCGAACAGGGGCTGGAAAACCCCGATGGCAATACTGGTGACGCCGATGGGGATAACTTCAAACACCCACCAGACACCGGCCAGCAGGAAAAGGCCTATGGCGGCTTTACCCGCCTGGGACAGGGGAAATTCTTTTCCCATAGGGTCGACGGCGGGTTTTAAATCCGGCATGAAGTAAAACAGAAGTAAAAGTGCAAATCCCAAAGCAATGAAAAAATATCTTTTGGTATTCAAACTCATTTTCCTCACCCAATCTTTAAAAATAATCTAAAGCACCTAAAAGTACCAATTAATTATTAGATTGTTTACTACCCTACCCAAGGGATAGTATCCTAATTCACTTGTTTGGATTAGAGTGACTGTTTCCATGTGTGCTGATGAGATAGCACCTTTCCAGTTTTTTGTTTGTCTGTGAAGATAACGGTTTGGAATGTCTCTTCCCTGTTAACTTCCCTGTGTAGATGTGATTTGTAGTATTTTGCACATAGAAATTTTAAAAAAAAGTCCGGATCTAGATTGCTTATTATCTTGTCATTACACTAATTGCCGGTAATCGATTCTCTATATACCAGCGGGAAGCCGCTTTCATTGAATGTCAGCAAAACAGGGTTTTTAAAATGCAGATGTATAATATCGTCCGGTTGTCTTAACAGAGCTATTATTCCTCCGGGAGAACCGGAGCCACAGTATTTTTATTCCTTTGTCACCACCCTTCATATGTATTATCAAGGTTATAAATTACTCCTCCCTAGCCTATTATTTAACGAGTCAGTTGTTTTTAA
>CBEULQ010000684.1:0-2281 GCA_965543975.1 uncultured Desulfocucumis sp.
ACTTGAAGCCAAGATGGATCATCTAACAGTACGCGGCAATATGTCAAGGGGAAAATAGGGGATTTGGAGAATTCGTCCACTACAAACTTGTTTAAGGCAATTTTGAAAGGACTGACGTAATAATGTTGGATGTCTTTGGATTTCACCTTCCCACCCGCATTGAAATAGGGGATGGTTTGATAAAATCCGTGGGCCGGTTGGCCCGGGAAGTTACCTCCGGGAAAAGGGCGCTGTTGGTAACCGATCCCGGCATTATCCGGGCCGGGCTGGCGGGAATTGTGCGGGATTCCCTATGTGCAGAGGGTTTTGAATGCCTGCTGTTCGACAGTGTTGAGCCCAATCCCAAGGACCGGGACTGTGAGACCGGAGGCGAAACAGCCAGGGAATTTGGGGCAGAAATTATAGTGGCCGTGGGCGGCGGGTCGGTGCTGGATACCGCCAAGGCCATCGCGGCGCTGCAAACCCACGGAGGCAAGGTCCGGGATTACGAGGGCAGAGGCAAGATTGTCCGGGAAGTAACCCCCATCGTTGCTGTACCCACCACTGCGGGAACCGGTTCCGAGGTAACCCTTTCGGCGGTGATAACGGACACGGAAAGAAAATTCAAAATGACTGTCAAGGATGTAAAACTGGCTCCCAGGCTGGCCATAGCGGATCCGGAAACCACTTATGCCCTGCCGCCGTCCATAACGGCGTCCACCGGCATGGACGCACTGGTGCACGCCATTGAGGCTTATACTTGCCGGGTTGCCAACGCCCTTTCCGACGCCATGGCTCTGGCAGCCATGGAGAAAATTGCTCCATCTCTGAGGACGGTGGTAAGTGAGGGAAACAATAAAAGGGCCAGGCACGATATGATGGTTGGCTCACTTATGGCCGGCATCGCCTTTTCCCACGCCGACGTAGCAGCGGTACACTGCATGGCTGAAGCCCTGGGGGGAATGTACGACACTCCCCACGGGGTGGCCAATTCCATGTTTTTGCCGGTGGTAACTGCGTTTAACGCTCCGGCGGATCCTGCAAAACATGCCAGGGCGGCTGCGGCCTGCGGCCTGCGGGTTGACGGCCTGTCCCATGGTGAAGCCTCTTCCCTGCTTATCGAAGAGCTTGAAAAAATGGCCAAGGATATAGGCATTCCCGTTTTTGGCGGACTTGACTACGTCAACCCGGAGGATTTTGGCCTGTTGGCCGAGTCATCGTACCTGAACGGCTCAACCCCCAGCAACTGCCGGGAGATTACCAGGGAAGACTATCTGCGGCTTTTTACGGAGAGCTACGGGAAAGGTTAATGCTAAAACAACTCTGGAAAACTGCTATAATATTTACATTCCCGGTGAGAATTCCGGGAATTTTTGTTAATCTGTTAAATGGTATAATTATGAACAGTTAGAATTGTACTTCGAGGTAAAAAACTTGTAATGAACCGCTTCTGCCCGTCGGTAAAAAGGGGTGAATGGTATGAAAGCGGTTGTAAAGACTTCATACTGGTTTGCGCTGCTTTTGTTTATGGTACTTATATTTTCCGGCTGTACCACCAGGGACAAAACCCGGCCTGATAACAGTACACAAAAAGAAACAGTCCGGGATTTGTCCCCGGTGGAGAAAATCCCGGCTAAGCAGAGGAATGTTTATGATCTGGTGGTCATTGGCGCCAGATTGGAAGCGGAAAAAGGAGTGACCTACGAGGCAAGCTACGTGCAAATAAAATACCCCGGTGGAGACGTGCCGTCCGACCGGGGAGTATGCACGGATGTTGTTATCCGGGCTTTCCGTAACGCCGGCATTGATCTCCAGAAGCTCATTCACGAGGATATGAAGGCCCATTTCGGTATTTACCCGCAGAACTGGGGTCTTAAACGACCGGATACCAATATTGACCACCGCAGGGTACCGAACCAGATGAAATTTTTAGAAAGGCACGGCAAATCCCTTACCCTTTCCATTGGGGAGAAAGACCTGTCCCAGTGGCGCTGGGGCGACGTGGTGTACTGGAAATTTCCCAACGGCCTGGATCACTGCGGTATTATCAGTGACCGGATGAATGACCGGGAAATGCCGCTGGTAATTCATAATGCCGGTTTGGCCCGGGAAGAAGACTGTTTGGACCGCTGGCAGATTATAGGCCACTACCGCTACCCGTAATATTATGAATATAAAGGATTATTAAACCCGGAGGGATTATTATAAAAACCAAACAACAGAAATATATTGTAATTACGCTGTTAATTGTATTATTCGTTGTTATATTGCTCTGGAACAATCAACGTAAAACAGTAATGGA
>CBEULQ010000685.1:0-2275 GCA_965543975.1 uncultured Desulfocucumis sp.
AAATAACGGAAATTATCGAGAACAAGACCACCGTTTCCCCTGAAAGGATTGAGTGGTAATGAAAGCGCTGAATAAAAAGCTATGGCGCACCATCAAAAGCACCAAAGGCCAGTTCCTGGCGGTGGCTGCGGTGGTGGCGGTGGGCATATCAGTTTATATCGCCATGTCCACGGCCTACCTTAATTTGGAACAATCAAAGGACCGCCTGTACCGGAACTATAATTTTGCCGACTACTATTTTCATGTAATTAAAGCTCCCGAACAAGTCACAAGACAGATAGAGGCATTGCCCGGGGTAACCGTGGCCACCGGAAGGATTCAAAAGGACCTCCCTATTATCAAGGAGGGTGATCAGAGGGCAACCGCCAGGATCATCAGCTATTCTCTCCCGTTGGAAGACGGAGTCAACCGGTTTAAACTTTTGAGCGGAAGAATATTCGAGGAAAACCCACAGGGCGGCGGCATTGAAATATTGGTTGAACCGCAGTACGCCGCTGCCAACAAGCTGACCTTTAATGACACCATAAACATTGTTGCGGAAGAAAGGAAAGTTTCCCTGACCCTAACGGGAACGGCCACCAGCCCGGAATTTATTTATCCCATGAAGGACGCCGCTTCTTTTCTCCCCGATCCCAAGGCTTTCGCCATCATACTGATGCCCCAAAGCCAGGCTCAGCAGATACTGGATCTAACCGGGCAAATAAACCAGGTGGCGGTCAAACTGGCCCCGGGAGCTGACCAGGAAAAAATAGCCGGGCAAATAGAAAACATTCTTGAGCCCTACGGCAATTTAACCAGCTATCCACGCAAACAACAGCTCAGTAACGCCGTGCTCCAGGGGGAACTGGACAGTCTGAAGGCCAGCGCTAAATTTCTTCCGGCGATATTTCTGGGCATCGCGGCGGCCATACAGTTCGTCATGCTGGGCAGAATGATAAAAGCCCAGCGCATGCAGATAGGGGTTATGAAAGCCCTTGGCTACAACAATCGCCAGGTCATACTGCACTATATCGGGTACGCCCAGATAGTGGCATTGACCGGAGCACTGCTGGGCTCCTTGTTGGGCTTACTTTTGGCTTCGGCCATTTCCCAGGCGTACGCCCAATTTTTCAACCTGCCGGAAACCATAGGAGGAGTAAACGCCAGGGCAATATTTTGGGGTTTCGCACTGAGTCTGGGAGTCGGCACACTGGCTGGACTGACCGGCTCCAGGCCTGTAACCGCCATAAATCCTGCGGAATCCATGAGGCCCGAACCGCCAAAAGGGATTGGTAAAGTATTTATAGAGAACTGGACGTGGCTATGGGGCAAACTGAGCCCCACCTGGAAGATGAGTATAAGAAGCGCCGGACGCAATAAAATCAGATTCAGCGTAAGCCTGCTGGGCGTAACCTTTGCCGTGGGAATGCTGGTCGTTGCCCTTTTTAGCAGGGATTCAATTGACTATATGATTGACAGGCATTATTTCCAGGAACAGAAATACGACCTGTTGCTCCGCTTTTCCTCGCCGGTAAAGGACGGGGAACTTCTTAACATATACCGGATGGAGGGAGTTCTTAAGGGGGAAGCTGTATTTGAAATACCTGCCAGGATAACATATCACGGGCGTACCGAAGAAAACCTGCTGACCGGGGTCCCTCCGGATTTGACCCTTAAAAAAATCAGCGGCCAACAGGAAGAAGCCCTTAAACCCAATGAAGAAGGGATTCTCATCAGCCAGCGAACGGCCAGGAAGCTGGGAGTGAAGCCGGGAGACACAGTAACGGTGGAAACCCTGCTGGGACTGGGGCAGTCCCGCCAGGCCAAAATCACGGTAACCGGCATCAACAGGCAGATGATAGGGGAAAGTTCTTACATCTCCATTAATCTTGCCAACCGAATATTACAGGAAAGCAGGCTGGCTTCCGGGGTAATGCTAAAGATACAGCCGGGCACGGAGAAAAGCATCGAAAAACAATTAAAAGATATGACCGAAATCGCTTCAATCAGCAGCCGGCAAAAGGAGCTTGACAATTTTAACAAAAACCTTGAGAGCATGGTTTACTCCATATCCATAATGATTTTTTTCGCGGTGGTGCTTGGTTTCGCAATAGTCTACAACTCGTCGGTAATCAGCTTTGCCGAGCGGAAAAGGGAACTGGCCTCCCTGAGGGTGGTGGGATTCACCTCAGGCGAGGTGTCGGGGCTGCTGCTGGAGGAAACATTGCTTCAAACAGTTGTTGGCGTGGCCCTGGGCCTTCCCTTCGGACTGTTAATGGCCCGAAGTTATATCCAG
>CBEULQ010000686.1:0-2274 GCA_965543975.1 uncultured Desulfocucumis sp.
GCTATTGCAGTTTCCAGCGGTCCGGGTTCCTTTACCGGGCTGCGCATAGGCATGAGCACGGCAAAAACGCTGGCACAGGTCTGGGGTTTGCCTGTGGTGGGTATCAGTACCCTGGATTCCCTGGCTTATCCTCTGGCAGGAATGAAAAATTTAGTGTGCCCCATTATGAATGCCAGAAAAAACGAGCTTTATACGGCAATTTACGATAGCGCCGAAGGTGTTTTCGAAAAGATTTACGGACCCGCTGCGGTAACTCCGGAGGAACTTGCCGGTATAATCCGTGATTGGAACAGGGGTGTAACATTCTTGGGTGACGGAGTTCCTATATACCGGGAAATTTTGACAAAGCTATTGAATGATGTCGAATTCGCTCCTGCAGCGGTCAGTTTTCCCCGGGGCGCAGGGGTGGCGGAATTAGGTGTTATAGAGGCTTCGAAGGGTGGGGGTATGGATCCCCTGAAGCTTGTGCCCCGCTACATCCGTCTTTCGGAGGCGGAAAGTAAATGGCTGCAAAAACAAAAAACCGGAGAGTGCGGCAGATGCAGTTAAACATTGGCGAAATGCTGCCGGAACACCTGGATCAGGTGTTGGAGATAGAAAAAATGAGCTTTCCGTTGCCATGGTCCAGGCAATCCTTTGAATTTGAAATTATGCAGAATGAATTTGCCCATTACATTGTTGTTATGAATGATCAAAAGGTATTGGGTTATGCGGGTTTATGGGTTGTTCTTGATGAGGCGCATGTTACAAACGTGGCTGTACACCCGGATTTCCGGGGCAATAGGATAGGCTTTTTGTTAATGAAGGAAATTATGAGAAGAGCTTCCCTGAAGGGGGCTTACAAAATCACCCTGGAGGTCAGGCCTTCGAACGCAATAGCCCTTAAATTATACCGTTCCCTGGGCTTTAAAGAACTGGGACTTCGTAAAAAGTATTATTCCGATAATAATGAAGACGCTATAATTATGTGGAACAAGGAGCTTAAGAATGTTTAAAAATGTTATGCGTATTGCCGGGTTAGGGCTGATAGTCTTCGGACTGCTATCGGATTACGATTCCGGATGGAGAATAGGCCTTGTGGCTGCAGGGTTTGCCGCTATGTTTCTGGGCGGAGGACCAGGCTGAGCCAGATAATGCATGGGGTTGTTCAACCCCTGTTACCACGCCTTGGGGGTGTTTTCATCCACCTGGACAAAGGTGTACCCTTTTTCTTTAAACAGGTGAATTATTTCCGGCAAGGCTGTTACGACGCTGTTTCTGCTTTGGATATAGCGGTACTTGGATGATCCGGGCTCTGCTTCCAAACTGCTCAGCTGGCTTCCGTCATGCAGCAGCACTATGGGGGTCAGGTGGGCTTTTTCCACCTTGTCCAACCCGGATGCTATGTTGTTGAAAACTTGCTCCGGTGTAACCCCGGCGGGGTCCGTGTCGCCTCCGGTGATGTTCCAGCTAATAGATTTATAGCCCTTTTCAATAAGCATATCCCAGTAAGGCTTCTTTAAACGGGCCGGCCCGCCCGGAGCCCTGAAAATCATACTATCCTTTCCCGTGAGAGATATTAAAAACCGCCTGTTTTTCTCCAGATCTTCCATGAAATTGGCCGGTGAACTGTAAATATATTTGTAATTGTGGCTGTATGTGTGGTTAACCACCGCATGACCTTTGTCAACCATCTGCTTGATCAGTTCGCTGTTTTGCAATGCGTTGGTTCCCACTACCATGAAGCTTGCCTTAACCTGCTCTTCGTCCAATATTTCCAACACTTTTCCCGTAAAATGTGAATTGGGTCCGTCGTCAAAGGTTAGGTAGACAGTTTTAATATTATTACTATTATTACTCTTACTGGCGGGTGAAGGCGTCTCTGTTGGCGTCTGTTCGGGTTTCTCCGGTGTTTTCTCATTGTCGGTTTCTTTGTTTAAAGAATCATCCGGCGGGCTGTTGTTATAACTATTGACTGTTTCAGTTCGGGGCTGTGAGCTTTTGTCTGTTGCCGGGGGCTTAATGGGAAGGGTGTTGCTTGTGTCGCCGGTCTGATTAACAGGCTGTTTTTCGTTAACGGACAGGACAACATTTTTTTGTGACTGCTTTTCCTGCTGGAATAAAGAACATCCGGCCAATAAAGGCAGGATGCATAACATTGTTGTGATTGCTGTTAGCCAGACCTTTTTCGTCATTGTGTTAAATCCCTTCTGCAGACGGCTGCCGGTATGAGAGTTTCGTAAATATAGACGAAGTTCTATGCTTGAATGTTCGGCATAGTTACGAAACTCTCAT
>CBEULQ010000687.1:0-2272 GCA_965543975.1 uncultured Desulfocucumis sp.
TAAGGGTTCGGTAGGGGAATAACCCCTTCCGAACCCAAGGCTCACTTATATTAATGTTATTAAGGTGACGTATTGAAAACCACTGAATTTGACTATTTCCTTCCCGAGGCGCTCATTGCCCAGGACCCCAGCCTGAAAAGGGACCAGTCGAGACTGCTGATTCTAAAAAGAGACGGCTCCGGCATTGAGCACAGGAAATTTAACAATATAGTTGAATATTTAGACCCCGGAGACGTGCTGGTAATAAACGACACCAGGGTCATTCCGGCCAGGTTGTTTGCCAGGAAAGAAGGAACAGGGGCGGAAATAGAAGTGCTGCTGTTAAGGCAACTGGCTCCCGAAAGGTGGGAAGCACTGGTGCGTCCCGGCAAAAGGGTCAGACCGGGTATCCGCCTGATTTTTGGTGAAGGAATTCTGGAGGCGGATGTGACGGACGTTACGGACTCCGGCGGGAGGATTCTTGATTTCAGGTGCCGGGGTAATTTTGACGAGGTTATTAAACAAATCGGCCGGATGCCGCTTCCGCCTTACATTAAAAATTATCCCTCCGACCCCGGCCGCTACCAGACGGTTTACGCCCGGGAGCCGGGTTCCGTGGCAGCCCCCACGGCGGGTTTGCACTTTACCCCGGAACTGCTGGAAAGGATAAAAAGTAAGGGGATTAAAATCGTTTCCGTGCTTCTGCATGTAGGTCTGGGTACTTTCCGGCCTGTAACTGCGGAAGATGTGGAAGAACACCACATGCACGAGGAATACTATGAAATAACCCCGCAGGCCGCTGAAATAATCAACAGCGCCAAGTCAAACGCCGGCAGGGTCATAGCCGTAGGCACCACCAGTACCCGCTGCCTGGAGAGTTCCGCCGAACAGGACGGAAAGGTGAAACCGGGAACCGGCTGGACGAATATTTTTATTTATCCCGGATATGAATTTAAGGTGATTGATGGGTTAATAACCAACTTTCACCTGCCCTGCTCCACTCTATTGATGCTTATAAGCGCATTCGCCGGCAGGGAAAGGGTTTTAGACGCCTACCGGACTGCCGTGAATTTGCGCTACCGGTTTTTCAGTTTCGGCGACGCCATGTTGCTGATTTAAGAAAAGTAAGAAAAAGGAACATTATGGCTATAATTTTTAAGGAACTGCTAAAAGACTCAAAATCCAAGGCCAGGCTGGGGGAACTGCAGACTCCTCATGGCAAGGTGGAAACCCCTATTTTTATGCCCGTGGGCACACAGGCCACTGTAAAAACCATGACTCCGGAAGAAGTAAAGGAAATGGGCGGGCGTCTGATACTGTCCAATACTTACCACCTTTACCTGAGACCCGGCCACGAACTGGTGCGTAATGCCGGAGGGCTGCACAAGTTCATGAACTGGGACGGGCCCATCCTCACAGACAGCGGTGGGTTTCAGGTATTCAGCCTGGGACCCCTGAGGAAAATTGAGGAGGACGGAGTACGGTTCCGTTCCCACATAGACGGTTCGGACCATTATTTCAGCCCCGAGCGGGCCGTGGAAATACAGGAAGCCCTGGGGGCGGATATTATCATGGCCTTTGACGAATGCGCCCCATATCCCTGCACCAAAGAGTATGCCATAAAAGCGCTGGAGCGCACAACCCGCTGGGCCAGGAGATGCAAAGAAGCTCATCACCGGAATGATCAGGCCCTTTTTGGCATAATCCAGGGAGGGGTCTACAGGGATTTGCGGGAAATGAGCGTATCCCAGTTGCTGGAGCTTGATTTTCCCGGTTACGGTATAGGCGGTTTGAGTGTGGGTGAGCCAAAGGAATTTATGTATGAAATGCTGGACTATACAATTCCCCTGATTCCGGAGAAAAAGCCCCGCTACCTGATGGGGGTTGGGTCGCCGGACTGCCTGCTGGAAGGAGTGGCAAGGGGAGTGGATATGTTCGACTGCGTCCTTCCCACCAGAATAGCCAGAAACGGTACTGTTTTCACCCATACCGGCAAACTGGTGGTTCGTAACGCGGTATATGCCGAAGATTTCACTCCTCTGGACCCGGAATGCGACTGCTATACCTGCCGGAATTTCACCAGGGCTTATGTGAGGCACCTGATAAAGGCCAACGAGGTGCTGGGCATCAGGCTTACCACTATACATAATTTGCGCTTTATAATACGTCTTATGGAAAACATTAGAAGCACGATAAAAGAAGGGACTTTTATGCAATATAAGGAAAAATTCTTGAGCCGTTTCAATTCCGACTAATTTTTTATCATTAGCAAAAGGGAATCGGCTTAATAAGA
>CBEULQ010000688.1:0-2272 GCA_965543975.1 uncultured Desulfocucumis sp.
GTTTATGAACATGTAAAGCTAAAGGCAAAACGCTTCAGGGAAAGAATAACGTAAATAAAAAACTTTTTTCAAGATAGGAGAGAGGGAAAGATGAAAATAAGAGAAATATATGAATTGGTCATAGCCAAAGGCATGGAGAATGACCCCCGGGGTATTGAAAAAGTTAAAAAGCAGTTGGATGCAGAGAAAAAGAAATACGAGGAAATGAAGGAAGACGACAAAAAATATTACGACACCGACCGCCTGGCCAACCCATACACCGACACCCGCTTACTGGTGGGAGACCCGGAGAAGGAAGTGAAGTGCGCCCTGGTGGGCATAGATATAGAAGTGGGCGAGGTGTTGCTGGCCGACCGCCTGGTCCAGAAGGGCAGGCCCATAGATTTAATCATTTCCCACCATCCTGAGGGCAAGGCCATGGCCGCCTTGCATGATGTGATGCACCTGCAGGAGGACACCCTGGCCCAGTTCGGCGTACCCATCAACGTGGCTGAGGGCATTATGGCTCCGAGGATAGGGGAGGTAAAAAGGGCCCTTATGCCGTTAAATCACAACAGGGCGGTGGATGCCGCAAGGCTGCTGGATTTCGCCCTGATGAGCACCCATACCGTGGCGGACAACATGGTTAATACATATTTGCAGAAAAAAATCGATGACAGAAACCCTGAAACATTGGGGGATTTGATCAAACTTTTAAAAGAGGAATACGAGTACGCCGAGGCGGTTAAAACCAGCGCCGGTCCCACCCTGGTGCTGGGTTCAAAAGAGCGCCGGGCGGGTAAAATAATGGTTGATATGACCGGGGGCACAGGCGGATCCGAAGATGCCTACGGTAAACTGTCCCAGGCCGGCGTGGGCACACTGGTGACCATGCACATAGGCGAGAAGCACCGCAAGGAAGCTGAGAAAAACCACATCAACGTGGTTATAGCCGGCCACATGGCCAGCGATTCCCTGGGTATGAACCTGCTGTTGGACGAAATGGAGTCCAGGGGGGTTGAAATAATAGCCTGTGCCGGTCTAATCAGGCACAGGAGGGGTTAAATAGTAACCGATAAAGGAGACACCGGAATTATAACGATGAATAAAAGTTTTAAACCCGAACTGCTGGCTCCGGCCGGTGGGCAGGAGGCCCTGGTGGCGGCGGTGGAAAACGGGGCCGATGCGGTATATCTTGGCGGACCCCTCTTTAACGCCCGCCTGTCGGCGTCCAATTTTGATCACCGGCAACTGGCCGGGGCGGTGGAGTATGCTCATGTCCGGGGCGTGAAAATATATGTTACGGTGAATACCCTGGTGGCGGATACCGAAATGGAATCCGCCTTAAAATTCCTATATTACATTCAGAGTATAGGGGCAGATGCTGCCATCCTGCAAGACATGGGGCTTGCCAGGCTGGCCCGGAGGGTTTTGCCGGAACTCCCGCTTCACGCCAGCACCCAGATGACAGCCCACAATTCCCCAGGGGTGCAGCAGCTATTGGACGCGGGTTTTGACAGGATAGTGCTGGCCAGGGAAATGAGCCTGACGGAAATCGAAGGGATAAAGAAAGCCACCGGGGCTGAACTGGAGGCATTCGTTCATGGTGCGCTGTGCATTGGCTACTCCGGGCAGTGTCTGCTGTCCAGCATGATTGGAGGAAGGAGCGGCAACAGGGGGCGCTGCGCCCAGCCCTGCCGGATGCAATACGAACTGGTCACCGGGCAGGGCAGGCCGGTTGCCGGGTACAGCCCGCCCGGAGAGTACCTTTTGAGCCCCAGGGACCTGAACATTAGCCGGCACCTGCCGGAATTGATAAAGGCCGGGGTAAATTCTTTCAAAATCGAGGGCCGTATGAAACGCCCGGAATACGTGGCCACAGTGGTGAGGATTTACAGGAACCTGCTGGACCGCGCCCTTTCCGGCGGGCCTTATTCCGTAGGCGAAGAAGAAAGCAGGGATCTGGCCCAGATATTCAACAGGGACTTTTCCAGCGGATACTTTTTCGGCCGTCAGGGTGCTGAAATGATGAGCTACAAGCGTCCCAACAACCGGGGCATCAGGCTGGGCAGGGTAAAAGGGTACCACAGGGACGACCGTCTGGTGGAAATTACCCTTGAGGAGCCCCTGCGCAAAGGGGACGGTCTGGAAGTATGGGTTACAGAGGGCGGCCGCGTAGGATTTGAGGTGGGTGACATTATTCTGGGCGGCAGCAGAGATCGGAGAGCACACGTCTGCACTCCAGTCACGGCTTACTATCTCGTATGCCGTCTTCTGCTTGAAAAGTGGGGGG
>CBEULQ010000689.1:0-2269 GCA_965543975.1 uncultured Desulfocucumis sp.
GTATATTTCGCAATAAATACGAAGACGGCTTTCAAGATTCCCGCCCCATTGATCCTGTCTGCGGTTTGTATAAGGTGAAAGAAATTGACTTAAGAGATAGGCATGAGCGCCATGAACTTGTACGGCATCAAACCCGGCTTCTTTTGCTCTTTGTGCTCCGTCTCCAAATGCTTGAATTATCTCCCAGATTTCACTATCTGTTATTTCTCTATATTCACCTTTGTAGTAAGGATCATTTTCAATAATTGATGGAGCTAAAGGGAGAGCATTTTTTGTTCTTAAATATTTGGCTTCTCTTCCACCATGAAAAATTTGTATAGCAATTTTTGCACCACGGTCATGAACTGCTTTTGTCAGTTTTTTAAAGCCTGAAATAAATTCATCCCCCGCTATAGAGTTCTGAAAAGGTGATATCTGACCGGTATGATGAACGTAAGCTATGCCTGTTATGATTAAGCCCACGCCACCATTAGCAAGTTCTGAAAAAAGTTTTAGTTGTCCGTCAGAAACATGACCATTATTATTAGCAAAACCATCATAAGTAGCTGATCTAACAAACCGATTTCTTATTATGATATTTTTTATGCTAACAGGTTCAAATAAAATATTCATAGTCGTCCCTCCATTATTATCTATAATTTTTGCGAAGGTTATTATTGTCCTGACCATTTTTTACCAATAAATTAATTATATCTCTTTGAAAACAATATAGTAAAGGTGGAAGTTTAAGAGCATGAAAAACTCTGGTTAATTTGCTGACCGACAAATTAAGCTTGGTAAAGAATTATTTGCATTATTTTTAATAAAGGATAAAGGAGAAGCGATGCCGACGTTACTTCTGGTTACACCTGAAAACTCGGAAATAAACAAGTTTAGAGCAAAACAGTATAATAACTTTACTCAGTTAACCATGCCGTACCTTGCCGGGTTTGTTCCTGCCGGGTATCATATAAAGTTAATTGATGAATATGCACAATCTGTTCCGTTTGAAAAATATGACTTGGTAGCAATTACAGTCAATACACCAAATGCTCCTCACGTTTACCAAATGGCTCAAAAGTTCCGGCAACTCGGTTCGTGGGTAGTCCTAGGGGGGCCGCACGTTACTTTGCTTCCGGAGGAAGCGGCTTTATACGCCGATACTATCATTGTGGGCGAGGCTGAGAAAACATGGCCCAAGTTTCTGGAACATTTTCTTAAAGGGGAACAAGAAAATTTATATAGATGCGACTCTCCGCCCGATCTTAAAGGCTTGCCGATACCGCGGCGGGATTTGATAGCCGGCCACAAGTACACCAGCGGGGCAGTGTTCGCTTCAAGGGGTTGTCCGTATAATTGCAGTTACTGTTGCTTAAAAAAAATTTATCATACTCAGTTTCGAACCCGGCCCGTAGACGAAGTTATTAAAGATATCAAAAGTATCCCCAATAAACATTTTGTTTTTTGGGACGATAACTTTTTTGCTGATATCGAATACACGAAAAAACTCTTAAGTGCTATGAAAATACTAAATAAAAAATGGGCCGCCCAGGTAACTGCCCATAGTTGTATTGATAAGGAACTATTGAGCCTTGCAAAAAAAGCAGGTTGCGTTTATTTGTTTTTGGGGTTGGAATCATTTATGGCAGACTCACTTAAAGATGCTAACAAAGAATTTAACCAGGTTGAGCAGTATGCGGACATAGTCAAACTTGTTCATAATTGCGGTATAAGTGTGCAAGCCGGTGTGGTTTTTGGGTTCGATTCCGATACCAGGGATGTTTTTGATCATACTTTAAATTTTTGCGAGACTATGGGAATAGACGGTGCAACAGTTAGTATACTTACCCCCTTCCCCGGTACAAGCCTGTATGACAAGTATGAGAAGGAAAGTCGTCTACTTTCAGTTGACTGGTCACACTACAATGGTAAAACTAAAGTATCATTTCAACCGAAACACTTTACACCTCAGCAATTGTTAGAAGGATACCACCAATTTAGAAGCGGCTTTTATTCATGGAAAAGTATAATAAAAAGGTTGACCAAATCACGGGTAAACATCATGTACAATCTGCTTATGAATTTTGGTTACAGACAGTCCTATAGAAAGTTCATTTCCGGTCTATGACGGATAAAGTTTTATTCTGTTCCGTTATTCGAAGAGTGGTGCCTGAATGTGGTTGCTGCAATTTGCCGTGTTGTCCAGAGTGAGAGCATGTTATAACGACCCCAACCTGGCTATATAAACTGTCTTAATACATATTCATGGAAAACTTTCTATAGGACTGTC
>CBEULQ010000690.1:0-2264 GCA_965543975.1 uncultured Desulfocucumis sp.
CGGCATACGAGATAGTAAGCCGTGACTGGAGTTCAGACGTGTCTCTTCCGATCTTCCCGTTTCTTTTAACCGTCCTGCCAGTATTCCTCCGATTTTCCCTGCTTCGATGGCGTTCAAAGCTCCCCAACCGTCTGATTCTATTTTTTCCAACAGCCCCAGTTCCCCCGCTATTTCTAATTTTAGCCTGTCCCGTAAAATTTCCGCTTCAGATTTAGATCTTTTTTTTCTGTTTCCTTCAATAGACACCTGCAAACCTCCCCATGTGTTTTGAAATACAAACCCTTCTCCTATAAAAGGAGAAGGGTTTTCACAGGGCCGTAAATGATCCACACAACATCGCGTGTCTATGCATACCGGTGAAATGGTAAACCTAAACCGGACTGCCTATAACCCGTAACTGTGCCAGGTAATCAATATATCATTTACGAACCCTGATGATTATATTGTTGGTTTGATAAAACTTTAATATGTATTTTAGAGCCGTGGAAAATGAATGAAAATAAATGGAGCCCGCTTGGGACTCCGGATACTATCTATCATTCTTCTACAGCGCCGACTATCTTCACCTTTACCTTTGTTTCTCCTATAACCTCGGCATATATACCCACTTCAAAATCCACCTTGATGCGTCCCTCATCCGTAATACTTGCGTCCAGGCACTGGGGCGGCCTTATTACAATGGCCCGGGCTTCTATAAGATTGAAGCTTTGCATGTCGTATTCGGTCATAGGGATTATTTCCTCGAAATTAATAGCCTGGCGGATCAATTCTGTAGATTTGCCGTTATTATAGGCATACCAAATGTGCACCTCAAAGATGCCGTTTACCCTTACCCCGACTTTCTCACTACCTCCTACTTCGGTTACTTCAGGCTCCTTCAGGCGCATCTGGGTGATGGATGTTCCAAGTACGGCGTTGGGATTTAGCCCCTCCGTTGGAACAAAATGCTGGCTGTAGCGGAAATATTTTTTGGCCGTCCCGCAGACAGCTTTTGTGATTATCTCTCTGTAAGTGCCTTTCGGGAAAGATAAAGACCTTTTTTCCGCAACGGTAATGTCACTCACTGCTTTCCCCTCCTTTAAGGGCAATTGATAATAGAACAAGTTGTTTAATGCCCGAACATTTTACGGTCACAATATACTATGTTTTGTCGGCTGCAAGTGTGACGGCAGCCTGTTGGCCCGGATACCTCTTTTTACTCGTTAGCTGATCTAGTTCTCCTTAACCGGTACTGTTTCTGAAAGAATGATTGTCAACCTTGAGTATGGTTTTTGTTGACGTAATTATATATGGAGGTTATATTTATTGTTATCAACTTGGATGGGTGGTGTTAACATTTGATATATGAAATCGTCCAAAAAGTAATTAATGGTGAAAAGTTAAGCAGGGATGAGGCAATTTCCCTGACGGAAATTGATGACGGGTATATTCCGGAGCTGCTTTCGATGAGCAATAGGGTTGCCAGACACTACAGGGGCCACCGGCTGGAGCTGTGCTCAATAATGAATGCCAGATCGGGAAAATGCAGTGAGGATTGCAAATTCTGCGCCCAATCCGGCGCTTACGACACCGGCGCTAAAATCTATTCCATGGCCGGTACGGAGGAAATATTAAAGCAGGCGGCGGTCATGGAGAAGGCGGGGGCAAAAAGGTTTTCTTTGGTTACCAGCGGGAGAGGCATTTCGGAAAGAGATCTTGACACGGTTCTAGAAGCCCTGGCGCTTTTGAAAAGGAAAACGGGGTTGGAACTCTGTGCCTCCCTGGGACTGATCGATGAAAAAAAAGCCCGGATGCTTAAAGCTGCCGGACTGTCCATGTACCACCACAACCTGGAAACGGCCCCGGATTTTTACCCCCGGATATGCACCACCCACACCTACCAGGACCGGGTTGATACCATTAACGCCGCCAAGAGAGCGGGCTTAAGGGTTTGCGCCGGGGGAATAATAGGCATGGGTGAGACCTTTGCCCACCGGGTGGAAATGGCCCTGGAAATACGCAGACTGGGTGTGGATTCGGTGCCGGTAAACTTTTTGAATCCCATCCCGGGAACACCCTTCCAGGACATTTTACCACCAACTCCTTTAGACCTGCTGCATACCCTGGCGGTATTCCGTTTGATACTTCCGGAGGCGGTAATCCGTCTATGCGGCGGCAGGAAAACGGGATTGAGGAGGCTTCAGCCCCTGGCCTTCATGGCCGGCGCCGACGGTGTAATGATCGGGGACTACCTTACCACCATGGGCGAGGACTTGGAGCAGGAT
>CBEULQ010000691.1:0-2261 GCA_965543975.1 uncultured Desulfocucumis sp.
GCCCCATAAATGAGACTGACAAATTGGCTTTTTCTGCTTATTCCTCTTGAGTCAGCCCCCTGTTTAAGCGTTCCTTTTTTATCTTTTCGCCCAATAATCGGTAATTCATTGGTCTCATCCCCTTTACAGTAACTATAAAGGTTAAAAGAGGTTGAATTAATATGCTAAAAGCGTTATGTAATGTTGCCATAAGCAGCAATATGGCGTAAACTATTACTGAACCAAGGTCTCCTAAACTGTTAAACAAGTATTAAGGAGCGACGGCAAATGGATGTAGAGAAATTAAAAAAAGAATTCTGGGTGATAAAAGCTCTTTACGAAAAAGAGAAAAATCCCAATTTAAAAAAGAATTTAGAAAAACAGATTTTAGAGATAGCTAGGCAAATCGGGGAGCATTGCCTTGAACCCGATAAAAAAAGCTCATAATACCCCAGTCCTTTTTCGGGGATACTTCCGTCAACCATTTTATTTTGTTAGCGGTAAAATAAAATACAGCAAAAACGGCCACATAAAATACAGCAATTTCGGCCACTGATACAGCACCCTGGCTGGAAGAAATGGGACATGCTACCATGAGCACAGATCTCATTTCAAGGAGGGGTGCTTATGAAGAGGTGGCCTATGTATACAGAACTACAATCGCTTAAAAACCTTGGTTTTAGTAAGCGGCAGGTCGCAAATCGCCTACAGATGGACTTTCGGACAGTATCTAAATACTGGGGCATGGACCCGGATACTTTCGAAAAGACCATTGCGAACCGCCAGCGGAGGCGGAACCTGACCCTTTATGAGGGTGTCATCCTGGATTGGCTTCGACAAAACCCCGGCATGACCGCTTCGCAAGTGCTGGACTGGCTTAAGGAATATTACGAAGTGGCCGTATCAGAACGGACAGCACGGCGATTTGTGGAGCGCCTGCGCAAACAGTATGATCTACCTAAAAGCAATATCCAGGCTCGGCAATACATGGCCGTTGAAGACCCGCCGATGGGGATGCAAATGCAGGTGGATATCGGGGTGGTCCATGTCAAGGACGCCCGTACCATCAGTTACCGAAAACTTTACTGTGTAGCCTGCGTATTATCCCATTCCCGTTACAAATGGGGGGAATGGGACACCGGCCCACTTACCTCGGCTCAATTAGTGGCGGCATTAGAAGAATGTTTTGAGTACCTGAGTGGCATGCCCGCCGAACTAGTCTTTGACCAGGATAGGCTGATTGCCGTAGACGAAAACTACGGCGATATCATCTACACCAAAGAGTTTGAACAGTTCCGCCAGCGTATGGGCTTTACAGTACGGCTTTGCAGGGGGCATGACCCTGAAAGCAAAGGCCGGGTGGAAGCGGTGGTGAAGTACTTCAAGAATCATTTCGCCCGACACCGTAAATTCATGACGCTGGATATCTGGAATGATGATTTCCTCGCCTGGCTGGACAGAACCGGTAATGCCAAAGTGCATGGTACAACAAAAAAGATACCGGCCCAAGTCTTCCAACAGGAGAAGATTTTCTTGAAGCCGGTACCATGTACAAGAAAAATGTTCACCCCCATTGTAACAAGACAGATACATAAGGACAATACCATATTTTACAAAGGCTGTCGCTACACCCTGCCATTGGGAACTTTCAGACCGGGCAGACGAGTGCAGCTGGAAGAAGAAAACGATATCCTGAAGATATTCGATGACATTGACCCTGTGTTGTTGGCAGAGCATACGATATCCCGGGAAAAGGGACGGCTGGTACGTAACAGCAATCACTGCAGAGACTACAGTGATACCCTAGATACTTTGCAACAAAAGCTTTTTAAAAAGATGCAGTGTTATGATGAAGCCGGTCTTTTTCTCCGGCAAATTCGTCACCTCAAAGGTCTTTATGTACGTGACCAGTTCCAGTTGATAGACCGGCTAATTAAAGAGTATACGGATTTAACCTGGCAGAAGGCGCTGTCCTACTGCATCACCAACAGTCTCTTCAGTGCCACAGAATTCAAGGATGCCTGCTGCTTCTTCGAGGGTACCCGGCAGCAGGAAATCAAGAAGCTTGAACAAAATCCCAAGGTGCACCTCCTCCCGTCCGTTAAGACGCAAAAACGTCCTCTTTCTGAATATGCAGAGTTGGCGAAGGGAGGTGAAACACCATGAACCTTCTTTCTAATGTGCAAGAACAATTAGCCAGTCTATCCATGAAGCATGCCTCCAGAGAACTGGAAAGTGTGCTTGAAAAAGCCAGGCAGGAGGACTGGACACCACTACAGTCC
>CBEULQ010000692.1:0-2258 GCA_965543975.1 uncultured Desulfocucumis sp.
AAAAGCCATTACAGGCTGTAGTTTATATAACTTTAAAGAAAATCGCCTCTGAAACCTACGTCCTGGTCTCACGGGATGAATAGAGGCAGCGCCTGTCGGACGAAACGGTATTATATTCCTGTGCTCTCTGACAATAAATATGGGTTTGCAGCAGGGCAATGGGTCTTTTGCGTAAAACCGCCTCACTAATCGAAGTATCATATTTTTACTATGTAGCATTGCGCTATAATATTCCGGCTAGTGCAAATCATTGCCTTTTAATCAGTTTCAGCACCACAGCCGTCATGTCGTCACGGGACTTGTTATCCCCTGTAACAGCCAGATCCAGCAACAGCCCGGCAATTTCCCCGGGCTCGCTTCCCCCGGCCTCCTGCAGAACCCCAGGAAGCCAATCTTCTTTATCATCCGAGGACCGGTGACTGTCCACTATCCCGTCTGTAACCATTACCAGAACATCCCCGGCCACCAGCTTTTTGACCGCGATACTCACTTCAATATCTTTTATTATGCCCACGGGCAGCGAACTGCCCCGGAGTTGAGACACCCTCTTTCCCTTTATAAGATAGCTGGGCGGGGACGCTATTTTAATAATTTCAGCCTGGCCCGTGTAAAGATTAATCACTGTCATGTCGACGGTACAAAAGGTTTCCTCGGGAAGACGCAGCATTAATATGGAATTAACGGCCTTTAGCGCCGCCTCCATGTCAAAACCAAAATCCAACAGCCTTTTTAATATGGCTACGGTAGCCGAACTTTGGGCCGCCGCCTTCTCTCCGCTACCCATTCCGTCACTGATTATTGCTGCAAATTTACCGCCGGCAAGTTGTGCAAAGGAATAACTGTCGCCGTTAACCTTCTGCCCTTCACGACCAGCGGCGGCAACTCCTGTTTCGATATCGTAATTCAACCCCTGGTACAGGCGGAAAGTACAAATCTCACCCTTGTCCTTGCCTCCGCAGATACAGCCCGTGGCGTTAAAAACCAGACCTATCGCCTTTGAAACCGCCGGGGCAACTTTGTAACAGCAGTCCGAGGTACCGGCGCAAGCCTTGCCGGTTATTACAACCTCCTTGTTTCCTTCGATTTCTATTAGCCTTACATCAAATGCATGATAGCCCTGTTCTTTAAGAATATGTTTTAAAAAAAGATCTGTTTCACTAAAATCCCCATAGCTGAAATCCATGTTACCTATAATATTTTCTATGACCCCGGCAAGCCCCTTGAGTTGATTTCCCACCAGGCCCCTGCTTTCAGACAGTTTGCCGCTCCAGAACCTGTTCAGTTTATATGAGTCAAAAAGGCAGGAAACTGCTATGGACAGCTCCCTGGGCCTGGTGCAACGCCGCTTGAACTCGCCGGGCATATCCTCGGTGGTAGCCCGGCCGAAGGTTTCCACCGTGGCAAACATCTCCATTATATGCTGATAGGTACGGTAATAATCCTTTTCCCAGCAAATACGGTACATGCCGCAACCGTAACATACCTTGTCGTTAATCTCCTTGATCAGCGCGTCAAGATCCCGTTCTTCTGAACTCTCCTCCACCGCTGCGGATACATGGCTAAAAGCCCGGGACATTTCTCTGAACATAACTGAAATACCCCGTACTTTCTCCTGCAAAACCTCTCGAACATGGTCTTCCGTTTTATCCCTCTTTTCCGGGGCCAGACCGGGGGACAGCGAAAAGGTAAGCATTTTAATCCATTTAGATGGTATAAGCAAGAATATAAGGGCGGCGGCCAAAGCTTCCTCCACCACTCCGGCTATTTCAGAAAAGTCATTAACATAAACGCATAATATGACATTGGCCAATAGAAATCCCATTATCACCCCAGCTTTACCCAGCATTTTACCCAGGCCGGAAACAACGCCAGCAAAGGAATAGGCCCCTACCATCAACGGCAGGGCTGCAAAAGCGAGTCCGGGAATCATTCCCGCCAGTGCCCCGGCGGCGGCTCCAAACCCGGCACCGCCGGCCAGGGAGCTTATCATTATTATCACGCTGCTTAACAGCCCTTTTACGGAGATGTGCCATAGCCGGATATCACCGGTCCCGGCTATAATTCCGGCCGCCATGGTAAGTACACATACCACTTCCTCCGTGGCCAAAGGTTTTACACCGTTTATCCCGCCCAGGGATTTTAGCGACAGCACCAGGGCCGGAGTAAGGGCAGCAGCAAATACAGATTCAAAAAGCACATTTATATAATTATAAGCATCCGCACCACTAAAGCTCAGCAAGGCTGCCTTGACCGAAAGA
>CBEULQ010000693.1:0-2251 GCA_965543975.1 uncultured Desulfocucumis sp.
GATGTTATGGACACATTCATAAAACAATTTCTGGGAGAAGGGCCGTATCCTTGCCCTCTTGAAAAAATCAATGAAGTAATGGACGTGTACGCCAGTGACAGAATTTTCATTATGCTAAACAAAAAAGAATTAAATATGCCTGATGGAGTCCACAGCCACAGAAATTATGAATTTGTCATCCCATTTTCTCATCATATCCTTTCCAGGGTGGGAAAAAGAAAAAGTGTTATTGAAAAGAATAAACTCTTTCCCCTTAATCACGAACAGGATCACGGGCCTGTGGGCCAGGTAACTGTAAATAATCTGTTGGGTTTACAAATAGATAGGGATTTCATACAGGAAATATCCCGTTCAGTTTATCGAAAATCGGAAGTTTTTTTCAAAAATGATGGTATAACTATGGGTAGTGAAATGCAAAATTTAATCCGTTTGTTTATGCTGGAGTCCAGGCAGCGGCAGGCCGGGTACGAATTTATTTTGGGAAGTCTGAGCACGCAGATTGTTGTTAACATGTTGAGACAGGTAAAAAGCAACCTGCCGGTATTGATAACGGAGCGCAACTTTTCCGAGAAAGAAAATATCAACCGGAGCGTTGAATTTTTAAGGGAGCTTTATGACAAGGATTATTCTCTGGAAGAAGTGGCCAGGGTGGCAAATTTAAGCCCGTACCATTTTATCAGGGTCTTTAAAGCCCAAACTGGAAAAACCCCCTATGAATACCTTTTGGATGTCAAAATTGAAAAAGCCCTGGAAATGCTTAGAATTAAAAATTGTACAGTTACCGATGTCTGCTTTGCCTGCGGGTTTAACAACCTCAGCCATTTTACCACTTTATTCAAAAGAAAGATGGGAATTTTGCCTTCCGACTATCGTAAATCTTTTATCGCGGACTAGCTGGTTAAAAAAGAAAATGTAAAACCGCGGAGGTCAAAATGATTAAGTTGAATCATTATTCTTCTCTGGAAGAGGCATTACAACAATATTTTAATTTCAACAGTTTTCGAACCGGGCAGAAAGAGGTGGTGGAAAAGGTACTGGACGGCAACAATGTGCTGGCGATAATGCCCACCGGACAGGGAAAATCTCTCTGTTACCAGCTTCCGGCCCTGCTGATGCCCGGTGTTGCTGTTGTAATATCTCCCCTGGTAGCCCTGATGAAAGATCAGGTGGATGCCCTGCACGGCAAAAATTTGCGCCAGGCGACATTTATCAGCAGCCAGCTTACCCTGGAGGAGCAGAGGCGGCGCATGGATGAGATGGGCAGGGGTAAATACAAAATTGTTTATGTGGCCCCGGAGCGGCTGAAGAGCCGAACTTTCCTGGCCCAGTTGGCCAGGATAAAGGTGTCTCTTCTGACCATTGATGAAGCCCACTGCATATCTCATTGGGGACATGATTTCCGCCCGGACTACCTGTACATACGTGAATTTCACGGCCAGTTGCCCGGTAATCCCAAAATACTGGCCCTGACGGCCACCGCCACTCCCGCCGTGCAGCAGGATATATTAAACCAATTGGCCATCCCCCAAGCTTACAGGGTTATAAGCGGCAGTGACAGACCCAACCTTTGTTATACTGCCGGAGTGTTCGATAATGATCGTGCCAGGCTGGATAAATTGCAAGAGCTGCTCTCAGGCCGCCGGAGAAGCGGCCTGATTTACGTGGCTACCAGGAAGGATGCTGAGAGGATAGCTGCCTGGCTGATTAACGGCTTAAATGTTGCTGCGGCTGCTTACCATGCGGGGCTGGAGCCGGATGAAAGAAGCCGGGTGCAGGAGAGTTTTGTTCAGAACAGGGTTGACGTGGTGGTGGGTACAAACGCTTTCGGGATGGGTATAGACAAGCCGGATATACGTTTCGTAATGCATTGCTGTTTGCCTGCCTCGCTGGAAGCCTATTACCAGGAGGTGGGACGGGCGGGCAGGGACGGGCTGCCGGCGGAGTGCTCACTTTTATTCACCCACCGGGACAGGCAGTTACAGGACTGGATTATTGATAATGATTCCCTGGGCAAGGAAGATATTATAAATTTTATGCATACCTACAGGAATTCTCTGAGAGATAATGTATCTGTGGTATCCTGTGCGGAACTGGAGCAAAGTGGTCTTGGAGAAACTAAAGTAAGGTTTTTGATAAGCATGTTGGAAAGGCTGGAGATAATTCATTTAACTGATAGGGATGGGGACAATTTATACCTGGAAGCCGGTTCCGAACCTCCCACCGCCAGATTGATGAATATGGTGCTTCAGGA
>CBEULQ010000694.1:0-2251 GCA_965543975.1 uncultured Desulfocucumis sp.
TCCTGGAATAAAAAATAACTCTCCGTAGAAAATAGGAATTGATGCAAATGTTCTTTTCCGTAAACAGCCAGGTAGAAATAATCGAAAGAAGCGATTTTAAACCTTGAGTATTTGGCGTAAAAAGCCTGTGGAAATAGCATTAGACTTTAGAAAAGAAAACAAGCGTGGGCTTGTGCCCACCCTGGGAGTATTGGATTTAACCGCTCTGGGTGTTGGCGCCGTAATCGGCACCGGCATTTTTGTGCTTACCGGCGTAGCCGCAGCCAATTACGCCGGACCCGGGGTAGTATTTTCTTTTATACTTTCAGGTATCACAGCCGGTTTGGCGGCCCTGGTCTATGCCGAACTGGCGGCAGCCATTCCATCTGCCGGCAGTTCTTACACCTTTGCTTATGTATCGCTGGGGGAAATAGTTGCCTGGCTGGTGGGATGGAACCTTATTCTGGAATACCTTGTAGCTGCCGGCGCTGTTTCAATAGGATGGAGTTCATATTTGGGAGATTTACTGCGATCCGTGGGAATAGCATTACCGGCCGCCTATACTTCATCTCCCTTTGATGGTGGTTTTATAAATGTTCCGGCGGCACTGATAGTGTTGCTAATCACCGTATTAATCATAGCAGGCACACAGCATAGCGCCACGGCCAACAAAATTATTGTTGCCGGCAAACTGGCCGCTATCGGTTTGTTTATCGCCCTGGGTGTGCGGCATATCGACCCTGCCAACTGGCAACCATTATTACCTTATGGTATTTCAGGAGTAATCCACGGCGCGGCTATTGTGTTTTTCGCCTATATTGGCTTTGATGCCGTGGCTACAGCCTCAGAGGAGGTTAAAAACCCACAGCGGGATTTACCCCGCGGGATTATCTGGACTCTGGCTGTTTCTACAATTCTTTATGTGGCTGTTGCAGCGATATTAACGGGAATGGTCAAATATACCGGGCTAAATACGGCATCGCCCGTGGCTACAGCACTGCTTAGGGTAGGTATACCCTGGGCGTCGGCCATAGTCTCTGTAGGTGCTCTAACCGGTCTGACGAGCGTGCTGTTGGTGGCAATGTACGGCCAAAGCAGGATATTTTATGCCATGGCCCGGGATGATCTGCTGCCTCCCATTTTTGACTGGCTGCACCCGCGCCTGCGTACACCCGTATGGGACAGCGTTATAATAGGTGTTATAGTTGCCTTGATCGGAGCCTTTTTTCCCATCGGGCTGGTGGCGGAAATGGCCAATATAGGCACATTAAGTGCATTTATCGTAGTTTCTATAGGTGTTATCATCCTTCGACGCACCAATCCTGATTTGCAGCGGCCCTTTCGTCTGCCCTTGATGCCGCTAATACCGGTATTGACTATATTCTTAACAGGATATTTGGCACTGAACTTGCCGCCTTTAACATGGGTTCGTCTTGGTGTTTGGATAGTCATAGGCCTGGTTATATACTGGGCTTATGGGTATCGAAACAGTAAAATGGGACATCCATCCAGAATTCAAATCCGGGATAATCCCATTCCAGAACCGGCCCGCAAGTTAACGGATAGTCAAAAACATAAATAATTATCAGCATAGTTTTGCTGGGGTCACAAATGGTTACACGTCGATGGTTGTCCCCTCCCACTCCTGAAAACTGTTCTTTTCGTAATAATCGGCGGCTATTCCCCCTATTTTTTTGCAGATGTAATAGTTAACTGCCGCTGAAATAACAGTACCCAGTAACGGAATAATTTTCAGCAGGGAACGCTGGCTTATCCTGATGCCCAGGGACAGCAGCAATTCCTGGATTAGCTTAATCACGGCCTGCCTGCCCATCTGGGTTACCGCCGCCTTGGCCAGTCCCTTTCCCGCCATGTCGGAGCTCACTGCTGAGACGAATACCCAGAGCGCCTCCCTGGAAACTGCCGGAATATTCATATCCCGGCCATATATGGCAGACATCTCCAGTATCATTTCGGACATAAAATAACTGAGGGCAGTAATGTCCAGGGCTGTTCCCCCGAATACCGCCACCACCGTTCCCAGCCCGGGAAACGCTCCGGGCAGTGCTGTCACCGCCCCGCTGGCAGCACACCAGCGGGATTTGTTTCTTATCACCTTTTCGCAGAGCTCGCGGTTGTTTAATCCGTGGTGTTTTTTCTTTATTTTTTTTACATGCTTCAGCACATCATTTTTGTTTACAAAATCAAAAGGGTTAATGTAAAACAAAGATTTTTCTCCTATCGAGATAAATATTGATTGATAACATTTACC
>CBEULQ010000695.1:0-2246 GCA_965543975.1 uncultured Desulfocucumis sp.
GTTGCAAATGGTTTTGCCGCCTGGCTGGAGCCGTCTCACCTTCACTTTCATAGCGGGGGAAGGGCGGATGTCAGGGCCTTTTGGGGGCGGATGATGCAGCGGGAAAGCCTGGGAGAACCGGATAAATGGCGGGCAGTGGTTGTGGACCCCGCCGGGAACAGGACCGGGGCGGCCATTGAACAGGGTGAAGGGCTGTACCACGTATTAAACTTCCAGGCCGGCGAGGAGGGGCTTTATACAGTTGTGCTCGAGAACAGCGCAGGCATATATTGTTTGATGCCGGAAGAAAGCTGCGTACGCCACCTCCAGTGGGCCAGAATTGACGTTCCCGTAGGCCATCATGTTCACGATAAGCCATCCCGGGCGATAGATGACGGGCTAGATATTGTGTCCAGCCATTTTCTGGAATATATGCCCGGGGATAAAATTAATTTGACGGTGCTATACAGGGGTAAACCTCTTCCGGGGGCGGAGGTAAAAGCCACCAATCACCTTTTCACCGGAACCGATTATCCGCTGTCGGGAATCACCGGCTCCCAGGGGGAAGTAACATTGACTTTCAACGCTAAAGGCCACTGGATGTTTATAGTTACCCATACCGACGATTCGAATGGTAAAGCGGGGGAATACCACAGCACCATATGCACAACCACCCTGGTGGTGCCCGGGGTAAGATAAAAACCCGAGAGTTATCTCTGAGGCCGTTCAAAATTGAGAGGTGAGACGTGGGTAGTTAGAAGTGAGAATACAGGGGAATTCGTTTTCGCAAATTCCCTAAAAGACTCTTACTTCCAATCTCTCACTTCTCACTTCCCAAGCGCCAGGCGAAAGTTTTAGGAACGTCCTCAAAGGTCGTCGGATGGTACTGGCGACCTTATTATGTTGTTTTTTGCCTGCCGCAGTGTTATACTTTTCCCGGATTCAGCTAATGGAGGTAGATTAATGCTATCAGTGCACCGTTTTTCCATTCCCACTCCTTATCCGGTAGGACCGGTGAATGCTTATTTAATCAAAGGCGACCCTTTGACCATGGTAGACTGCGGCCCCGACACTCCTGAAGCCAGGGAGGTACTGACGGCGGGTCTAAAGGAGCATGGGGCGTCCCCGGAGGATATAAAAAGGATTGTGATCACCCATGCTCATCCCGACCACAGCGGGCTGGCGCAGTGGCTATGGAAGGCATCAGGGGCGGAGGTTTATGTTCATCCCTACGAGTACAGGAAGATAACCGGGGAGCAGGATTTTATCAAAGAGAGGCTTCCCTTTATAGTAAAAATGGGCATTCCCATGCATGTTCTGCTGGAGATGGCAGGTGAAAAGGATAAGGTTCCCAAGCCCATCCTGAACGGAGTCACTCCCGTGGCTGTGACCGGCGGTGAAAAGCTGCAGTTTAATGAAAGAACTATGGATATCATGCATCTTCCCGGCCATGCCACGGGGCATATCTGCTTGTACGATTCCCAGTCGGGGGATCTTTTTTCGGGTGATTTCCTGCTTCTTGACATAACACCCAATCCCCTGCTGGAGGCCGATCCGGAAAACCCGGAGCGGCGCTATCCCAGCCTGGGCAGGTACCTGGAATGTCTGGATCTGGTAGAACGGCTGGATCTTAAGAGGGTGTTTCCCGGCCATGGCGAGATTATCGAAAATCCCGGTGCTGTAATTGCTTCAGCCAGAGAGCATCACCAGAGGCGTTTCAATGCAATGCTGGACTTGTTGGAAAAGGGCGGCAAAATGAGCACTTACAATATTAGCAACATCATGTACCCTGATCTGCGGGGCTTTCAAATTTTCCTCGGACTTTCCGAGGTTCAGGCCCACCTGGATGTGCTGCTGGAGCAGGGACGTATCGAAATGGAGTACTCCCAAGGGGTGGCATTTTACCGGAAGCCCGGCGGGGAATAACGTTTCGGATGCCTGATATAGCCGGCCTTTGGATATAATGGTAGGTGTATTAAGGAAAGGGGACACACCTTCTTGGGTTAGTTTTGCTCCTCGCCTCTATCAAGGTAAAGTCCTATGATGAAATTCCGTTTTTCTTATCATTTCTAGTGAAGGAATGTCCCCAACGTGTGTAAGGAGAGGTTTTTTTGATAATAAGGTTTATCCTGGCCCTATGGGCCGCCCGGCTGGCTATGTTTGTTGCCAGAGTCACAGGCAGGGGTAAGGGTTCATCCCTGCCCGGCAAGATAGCTTTAAAAATATATCCCCGGATGCTTAAGCACCTGGGCCGTCAGACAAAGAAC
>CBEULQ010000696.1:0-2234 GCA_965543975.1 uncultured Desulfocucumis sp.
TACAGATTGGAAGTGGAGCAGTTGTATTGGGTATTACGGAGAGAAAACCTATCCGCCGGGATTGCTAGATAGCGAACTGATACTGGGTATGTTTTCCGAGGAAAGGGCAAGTGCTATATCCGGCTTCAAGGAATTCAACGAGGCAAAAAATGAGGACAAATGTTTGGATTATGAAACAACTAAACGATTGACAGATGACCAGGCTAAAGCACAGATAAAAAAGATAATTTCTCCTTTTGAAATAGCCCAAATTAAGAGCTTTCCAAAGTCTGAGAGGAATGAAATAATATTGAGAATTAAGAAGATAGAAGGCTTGACACAAAGGCAAGCGGCCAGAATTTTAGGTATTTCTCCCAATTTGATATTCAAGGTATGAGGAAGCATGAGAACCGTCCCCATGCTTCACCCTAAGAGGCATATCTATTGGAAGGGAGTTGTCTGAAAATCATACATGTATGAAAGTCGTACACCTGGAAGCAAGGGGGAATCAGTGATTTGATAAATCTGCGGGTTCTCTCCATCGGGAGGTTCTTTTATTGAATAATGAATGGCTGTCAGTGGTACCACCAGTGATTACGGTTATAGCAGCGGTAATCACAAAAAGGATTGTTCCTTCCCTAACCCTCGGACTTTTGGTGGGGAGTATACTTATAACCAAGAGCTTTCTCAGTGGAACGGTAAAGGCTGCCGAGTATCTTGTAGGTTCCCTGGCCTCAAAGGAAAGTGCCTATATTGTACTTTTCCTGTTTCTATTCGGTTCCCTTACGGAGATTTTCAAGCTGTCCGGCGGAATAAAAGGCTTCTCTTTATTAGCAGAAAGGTATGTAAAGAGTGAAAGGGGAGCATTATTGTCGGTCTGGGCATTGTCCCCGGTGACATTCATGGACTGCTGCTTTCACGTTATTGCAACGGGAACAGTAGCCAATCCCCTTATAGAAAAAGTTAAGGGTTCAAAAGAAAAGCTGGCCATGGTCATTAATGTTACCTCGTCCCAGCTCATAGTTCTTATCCCCGTTGCCACCACCTATGTTGGATACATAATAGGGGTTACAGCCAACGCCATGAGAACAGCCGGTATACCAGGATCGCCCTATACCCTCTACCTGGAAAGCATACCTTTCCTCTTTTACCCCATCGGTATGGTGATAATGAGTTTTCTCGTAATTTACTTTGGACTGGGCTTCGGCAATTGGCGGTTCGGTAAGGCAGGAAAAATGAAGGGCGGCGTTCATGATGAACACGAGGCCCACGAGCAGTGTGAATTTGAAGAAAAGGTAAAGCCCAGATTTACAAATCTTCTTTTGCCGGCAGCATTACTGCTATTCCTTATTTTTTTCCTGTTCTGGTGGACGGGAAAAGGTAATGACAGGTCATTTATTGAGGCAATAATGCATGCTGAATTTGAAAAGGCTATATTTATAGCAACCTTTGCCACCTTAATACTGACTGCTATTTTCTACGCATTGCAAAAGGTGCCCATGGCCGAACTGGAGAGCCACTTCTTGAGCGGCGGGACCGAACTGTTGCCGCCAATAGTTGTACTGATTTTGAGCTGGTCACTATCCAGTGCTACCCAGGATTTGGGCTTTGTCGGTTTCGTTTCTAAATATGTTGGTGCTGCTATACCGAAAGTTCTAATACCTGCGGCCATATTTTTAATAGGAGGCTTTACATCGTATTTTATAGGTTCATCCTGGGCAACATGGGCATTAATAATGCCTCTCGGTCTTCCCCTGGCTGTAAGTACGGGGGCAAGCCTTCCCTTGACCATGGGGGCTATACTGGCGGGTGGTTCAATAGGCGATAACGTGTCTCCCCTTGGGGAAACCCCAGTATTAACTTCGGCCATAACAAATGTTCCTATTTTGGATCATGTTCAGACCACACTTCCTTATGCAACCATAATTATTGGCATTTCAACAATACTTTTTGTTCTGGTGCAAGTTATAATACCTTTTTTCCCATGACCACTATTACGAAGTAGTGTTCTGTTCCAATCAGCACAATAGAGGCTATATAATGGAACAAAAAAATCTTTTATAATGGGCAGTAACTATTTTGTTGTAACAAGATCTCATGACATGAATAACATGGTTCCATGGGAATAATCCCCTTGTGTTTTAAGGAAATTAAGAGCTTTCCAAAGTCTGAGAGAGATGAAATAATATCGAGAATTAAGAAGATAGAAGGCTTGACACAACGGCAAGCGGCCAGAGTTTTTAATTCTCGATATT
>CBEULQ010000697.1:0-2229 GCA_965543975.1 uncultured Desulfocucumis sp.
ATTAAAAGTATCCCTTCCCATCTTTGACAAAAATGTTAAAAAGCCGGCCAATTAACTGAACTGGCCGGCTTTAATATTTCGGAAATCACAAGTCAAATACTATAATATCCTAGTTATTGTTACCAATTTCATGCCTGTCAGGTGTTTACAATCCGCCTGGTGGAAAAGTCGTTCCATGAAGGAATTTTGTTTAAGAACTTGTTTATGTTTGGCGAGCTTGGTATAATCCGGTGAGAAAGAAACAGAAATATCTGGAGAGCATACCTCATACTTTTTCCCAGGAGGACTCCATGAAAACTTTCGGACTGTATATTCTCCTTTCCCTTCTGACCGGCAATCCAATTCTGGCACTGGTATTGTTGTTGATCATTTTTTTCCTTGCCGAGCGTCGCTTCATCGGCGTCCTGCCGGACATTTTCAAACCATTGCGCAGGGCCAACAGGGTGAGGCAGCTAAAAAAAGTAATCCAGGTAAATCCGGCGGATGCCGAAGCATACCTGGAACTGGGAGAGACGTACTTTCGTCAGGAGAAATACGGTATTGCCTATGATTTTCTAAAAAATGCCTCGAAAAAAATGACCGGCCACCCGCTTTATCATTTCTACCTGGGCGCTTCCCTGTATCACCTAGGAGATGCTGAAGAAGGAAGAAAAGAGCTTGAGCAGGCGCTGGAGATCAACCCCAAGGGCAGCTTCGGCGAACCTTATGTATACCTTCTAAGAATTTATATTGAGCAAAAGCAGCCGGAAGAGATAATCGAACAAACCTACAACAGGTTATTGTCTTACGGTTCCACCAAAACCTTCTACCAGGCAGGTAAGCTATTTTTAAACCATAAAGATATAAACAGGGCCCGCCGCCTGTTTAGAGAAACCATCGAAAACTATGAGGCTTCCCGGGGCGCCCTGCGAAAGGTTAACAGAAGGTGGGCCATTCTTGCGAGAATAGGACTTCTTTCCACGAAATGATAATTTGTAAAAAACTATATTGTATCTCACCATGAACTTTGCAAGAGGAAGAACTAAAAATGATTAAATTGAATTATGGGAAATACGGTATTCCAGATACACTAAAGCTAATCATTGACTTACAAAATGATCTTAACAAGGCGGGATTCTTGCCATATGGTGATCTATTAGGGTATTACTTTTCACTTGAAGGATTAAAATCACGCTATTTAAATACTCCGTTAGATGTAATTGCATTCGCCAGACCAGGAGTTGATGGTATACACTACGGATTCCTAACGGATTTCGGGTCTGTAAAAGATTTAGAAACAGCTTATATTGTACGTGTCTCACCAATGGATTTTGATGATCCAGTGAAAATTGTTAGCAGAAACCTTCTGGATTTCATGAGAATTCTATGTTACACATCAATTGCTCTTGATTTGGTGGATACGGGTACAAGTGAAGAACACTACAAAAAATAAAAGAAAAATATCCTCGTCTTTCTTTAATTCAGTTGGATAAAAATAATCAAGCGAGTAAGATTTTCCAAGAACAATTTCAGTTAAAACCTATCCCTGATATTTATGCTTATTTGCAGGAGATAAAAAATGAACGTAATAAAGAAATTACACTACATACAGCCGATGGTATAGGTATAGTTAATAAGAAAGATGAAAAAGGAACACATCAATTAATGGAACTAAAAAGGCAGCATTCTCTAAAATTAGAAGAAGTGCAACTTTTCTTTAGCACTGCATCATTTGAATCCAAATTAGGATTCCTACGTGATGCCCAATCAAAGGGGCTAATTTATGATAACAATGAAGTTAAGAGCTATCTAAAGGAGCAGTTGCTATTGATGAATCTAAATGATGAAGCAGAAAGATTGCAACTACCTGCCGTTTAACGGGAAAGGCACTGCCCAATACGGATTATCCGCATTGCCCTTTCCGCCGCTTTTTCGATTAGCGCCTCCGCCTCCAACATGGACGCCTGGTGAGAGACGGGACCGGGAACTATGCTTAATATGGCATCTATCCCGCAGTCAACTGTTTTTCCGGCCCCGTCACCTATACTCCCCGCCAAAGCCAGAACCGGGAGGCCAAATTTCTTTGCCCGTCGGGCTACCCCTACGGGCACCTTGCCGTAAACCGACTGTCCGTCTATCTGCCCTTCACCGGTAATCACCAGATCTGTATCCCTAAGATGCTCATCAAAGTTCATAGCATCCAGCACCGTCTCTATCCCCGGCTTCAACTTCGCCCGGCAAAATACCATG
>CBEULQ010000698.1:0-2220 GCA_965543975.1 uncultured Desulfocucumis sp.
AAGCAAATAGTAACAATAATTTAAACGGTGCCGGCCTCGGGTTAGCTATTGCCAAAGCGATTATTGAAGCCCATAAAGGAACAATTTGGGTGGAAAGCAAGCTAGGTAAAGGCTCCCGATTCTTTTTCAAAATTCCAGCAGCTAATTCACATTAAACTTTTCTTAATCAGGACAAAAAAACCGCGGTTTACGCGGTTTTTTTGAGAAAATTTTTATTCTTACAGGGTTCCGATTATTGCAATTTCGCCTTCCAGGCCCCGTGCAGGTTGCAGTATTCACGGGCCTCGATTATGTTGCCATCCGGCACACAGAACTCGGCCACGGGCGATTCGCCGGGGTTTAAGAATTTGCGGTAGGACTTACCGTCCACGATTAATTCAATCCACTCAATGTAGTGCTTGTCCTCCATTGGATGCAGCACGCTGCCTACAGTTACCTTAACGCTGTCGCCCGATTTTTCGAGAACGGGCACGTGCTTTTCCTTGGCGGCGTCCACTGTGTTTTCAATCAGGTGGACCATTGGCTTACCACAGCATACCAGCGCTCCTTTGCCTGTGTGGATTACTTCCACGATATTGCCGCAAATACCACACTTGTATACTTGCATCAGTTCAGTCATTTCACCAACCTCCTTTAAATTCAACAATTTAAATCGCCACAAAGCTCCGTCCTTATATTACATGGCTGCCTTGTATATATTAATGACATCCTGCAGTGTGGCGCAGCGCGGGTTGGTGAGGCTGCAGGCATCCTTCTGGGCATTCTCGGCCATGATTTCCAGATCCTCTTCCTTTACGCCCAGTTCCTTCAGCCCGGATGGAATTCCCACGTCAGCGGAAAGCTCCTGAATGGCTGTTATGGCTATCTCAGCGGCCTCACGCACGGAGAGGCCCGAAATGTTTTCACCCATGGCTTCAGCGATATCTGCAAACCGCTTCAAGTTTGAAAGCATGTTGAAACGCTCCACGTGCGGCAGTAGGATGGCATTGCAAACACCATGGGGAAGGTTGTAGAATCCGCCCAACTGGTGGGCCATGGCGTGGACATGACCAAGGCTGGCATTGTTAAAGGCCATCCCGGCCAGGTACTCGGCATAGGCCATTTTATCCCGGGCCTCCATGTTTCCGCCATTGGCCACGGCGCTGCGCAGGTTTTCCGAGATGAGTTTGATAGCCATAAGGGCACAGGCATCGGTAACCGGGGTGGCAATGGTCGAAACATAAGCCTCCACGGCATGAGTCAGGGCATCCATACCGGTGGCAGCAGTCAACGCCGGGGGCATGCCTACCATCAAAAGCGGATCGTTAATGGCCACGTTGGGGGTTACCCGCCAGTCCACGATGGCCATCTTCACCTTGCGGTCGGTGTCGGTAATAATGCAGAATCGTGTCATTTCGCTGGCGGTGCCGGCGGTGGTATTGACTGCAATAAACGGAGGCATGGGCTTGCCGGATTTATCGATCCCTTCGTAGTCACGGATGTTGCCGCCATTGGTGGCTACAATGCCGATACCCTTGGCGCAGTCGTGAGAGCTGCCGCCTCCGAGAGAAATAATCATATCGCATTGGTTTTCCTGAAAAACCTTCAGCCCGTCGTGAACATTAATATCAGTGGGATTAGGTTCTGCCCCGTCGAAGATAAATGCCGTGACCCCCGCTTCTTCCACCTGGGCCTTAACCTGATCGGCCATACCGATGGCCGCAATGCCTTTATCGGTGACGATCAGCACTCTGGTACCACCTAAAACCTTTACTTGCTCGCCAATTTTCTTGGAGGAACCAATACCCATCAATGTAACCGTGGGGATAAAGAAACCGTATACTTGTTCTCCTAAAGCCATCTGTCAGCACCTCACTAATTTATTTTTTGTAGCATTCCTGAGAACTTACCTAGAAGACCCGCAGCATCCGCCCAATGATAACTAATTAAACATTTTTAAACCAATCTTCCGGTTACTCTTTCTCAAATTGATCCTTGCCGACACCGCAGACTGGACAGGCCCAATCGTCGGGCAATTTCTCAAAGGGTGTTCCCGGGGCCACCCCATCAGCCCCTTCCTCAGGGTCGTAAACATAGCCACAAACAGTACATACCCACTTTTCCATCATATTTCGCCTCCTTTAATAGATTGAACTGATCTTTTTAAACACTTCCCTGGCAACCTTCAGTCTACGGTTTACTACCTTCCAGCATAAATTTTCAAAAAAAGTTTTCACATAA